>JAUILW010001080.1 GCA_030432795.1 Gammaproteobacteria bacterium | reverse complement strand
GACATCAACACGATGGGAGATCGCGGCATCATGCTGATGCGCGGTACACTCAACCTCCACGGCACGCGTGACCACACGTGGAGCAAGCTTTCGGCCACCGCCGAGGCTGGCAGCACGTCCTTCATGGTTCTGGATGCCAGCGGCTGGCGCGCTGGTGACGAGGTCGTGCTCGCTTCCACCGACTTCAACCCGCGCCAGGCAGAGCGCCGCACGATAACAGCCGTCAAGGGCAACACCATCACCCTGGACCGACCGCTGCAATACATGCATTTTGGCGAGATCACCTTTGGCGTGGACGAGCGCGGCGAAGTGGCAAACCTCACCCGCAACATCCGCGTCCAGGCATCGGAAGATGCGGCGGAAAGTTACTTCGGCGGCCACATCATGGCGATGGCCGGCTCCAGGCTGTTCATCGACAGCGTCGAGCTCAACCGCATGGGCCAGCACCTGACGCTGGCGCGCTATCCCATCCACTGGCACGTGATCGGCGAAGGCGCGGGCCAGTATGTCCGCAATGCCTCGATCCACGACACGTTCAACCGCTGCGTGACCGTCCACGGCACCAACAACCTCGAGGTGGAGAACAACGTCACCTACAACACGGTGGGCCACTGCTTCTTCATGGAAGACGGTATCGAGACAGGTAACGAATTCATCAGGAACCTGGCGATCCAGACCAAGTGCCACCCGACCCTGGACTGCGTGCCCACCAACCTCGCCGCCAATGGCGAGAACAACTACACCTATGCCAACCGCATGACCGTCAGGCAGATCAGCTTCCACGGCGGCAATACCTTGCTGCCATCGGACAACACGGTGGCATCCTTCTGGATCACCAATCCGGACAACAGCTACATCGATAACGTGGCAGCCGGATCCGACCAGGTCGGCTTCTGGCTGTCCATCCCCGAACATCCCAACGGCGCCTTCCTGGGAACGGAGATCAGCGCCAATACCTGGCCGCGCCGCACGCCGCTGCGCGCGTTCCGCGGCAATACCGCGCATTCCAACTTCGACGG
>JAUILW010001079.1 GCA_030432795.1 Gammaproteobacteria bacterium | reverse complement strand
CCCCGGCCATTTGCTAACTTGCGCTTCCATCTTGCGCCTGGCAAAGCGCCAGCCTCTCAACCTTCGTCCGAACCTCCTGAGTGCCCCTTCCGGGCATGCGGGACACCGGCAAGATGGAACCGATGACCCGATATATTTTTGTTACCGGCGGCGTCGTCTCTTCCCTTGGGAAGGGCATCGTCACCGCCTCACTTGCTGCCGTTCTCGAAGCACGCAACCTCAAGGTGAATGTGCTGAAGATGGACCCGTACATCAACGTCGACCCGGGCACCATGTCGCCTTTCCAGCATGGGGAGGTGTTCGTTACCGCGGACGGTGCTGAAACCGACCAGGATCTCGGCTACTACGAACGCTTCAGCCGCGTGCAGATGACCCGGGGCAACAACTTCACCACCGGCAGCATCTATGCAGAGGTGATCCGCCGCGAGCGGCGCGGCGACTACCTCGGCGGCACGGTGCAGGTCATCCCGCACGTCACCGATGAGATCAAGCGACGCATCCGTCTGTGCGGCGAGGGCTATGACGTGGTCATCGTCGAGACCGGCGGCACGGTGGGCGACATTGAATCGCAGCCGTTTCTGGAGGCCATTCGCCAGCTTCGCCTGGAGGCCGGCGCCGGTAACACGCTGCTGATCCATCTGACGCTCGTACCGCACATACGCTCGGCCGGTGAGATCAAGACCAAGCCCACGCAGCACTCCGTCAAAGAGCTGCGCAGCATCGGCCTGCAGCCGGACATACTGGCCTGCCGATCCGAGGTGCCGCTGCCGCGGGACGCGCGCAGCAAGATTGGCCTGTTTACCAACGTCGAGGAACGCGCGGTGATCAGCGTCTACGACGTGCAGACGATCTATCAGGTGCCGGCGCTGCTGCACGAGCAGGGCATGGATGAATACGTGGTGCAGAAGCTCGGCCTCGATTGCCCGGCGGCGGACCTGTCCGAGTGGGACGCCGTGGTGCAGGCGGAGCTTCACCCGGCGCGTAGCGTGCGCATCGCCTTCGTCGGCAAGTACCTCGATC
>JAUILW010001078.1 GCA_030432795.1 Gammaproteobacteria bacterium | reverse complement strand
CGGTGTAGCGGGTGCGTTCACCGAGCGCTGCCTGCAGCGAGCCAGCCAATCGGCCCCTGGTGAGATCGTAGACCTCTTTCCACCCGAGCCAGCGCGCCAGCAGCGGTTCTGTGACATCGAGCGTGTACTCGGCGTTGAAGCGCACCGGATCTTGCAACTCGAGCGTTGGCTGCAAGGTGAGCCCCGCACCGCTGACGACGCCCGAAACGCGCCAACCGCCGTCATCGACGGCGACGAGCTCGGCATCCAGCGGCGGCAGAGACAGCTCCGGCGCGTGTACCCTGACCCCAGAGGCCACCAGGTTCCAACGGTCCCCCTGGTTGCTGGCAGCAAGCTCGGAAAACTCAGCACGATAGTCACCACTGGCCAGCCACATCGGTGCACGCGCACTGATCCGAACCTGCCCGCCGGCCAACTCAAAGCTACCGCGCACCGCGCCGTCCAGCGCCGTGGAAAATGCCGAAAGCACCTCGAACTCGGCAGTACCCAGGGAGAACTGCCCCTGGCCCTGCAACGCCTCCGCAGCCAGGTCGAAACGGGCCTGCAGAATATCACCCGCCCGCACAAGCGCGGTTCGATCGTCTGTTAGCGTGGTCGCAATCGGCGTCTGCCAGGACCAGCCGCCACCCTGGTCGCCACGCAGGTTGAGCTCCGCAACATCGATCTGCCAGGCATCGAGCCGTGCAACACCCACCTGTCGGGCGGCGAATTGAATGCTGCCATCAAGTGCCGTGAGCTGTCCTGCTACCCGCAGATTTGCCGTGCCGGTCAGGTTGCTGGCTTGGGCCTGAAGCGGTTCCAACAGGCGGGCAGCGAAATCGCCACCCAACGTCAGCTCGGTGATGGGCACACCTGCCGCGGTAGCAGCGTTCGTCAGTCGTGAACCGGCAAGCGCCACCGTGCCAGCCACCTGGAACACCTGCTCATCGAAGGATCCCTCTGCTTCAACCAGATTGTCGCCTTCCGCAAGCCGCAGGCGGAACGCACCGGCTGCGGTGGTCGAGACGGCGCCTTCGAGCG
>JAUILW010001077.1 GCA_030432795.1 Gammaproteobacteria bacterium | reverse complement strand
GGGATCGCAAAGAGGTGGACGACCACCTGCAGCGCATCATAGGCCGCATTCACGATCAGTGCGTCATCTATGGCGAGCACTCCAGCGGAGTCGACTACTTCAAGGGCGCGAACATCGCCGGCTTCGTTAAGGTGGCCAAGTCGATGATGGCCTACGGGGTGCTGTAGAAGGCCCTAGTGACCCGTCAAGTTAATTCGTTGATCTATGATGAGCCCAAAATCGTCAAGAGCAAGGCGCATTCCGCAGGACAGGTCGGGACCTTTCCAAGGGATGTAACGCAGCTATTGGCGATTTTGGGCCACCCGAAGGGCGCGTGCCACGGCGCCTCTGGCGTTGTTGCGCCTCTTGGACATGACACCACCATGCCCTGCGAGACGCGCCTAGCCAGTGACGCCTCCTTACTCGGTAAAGAGGCACGCGTCATAGTTCGACGAATTAACCTGACGGGTCACTAGCCGCCCGCGTTCTGCGCGGGCGGTTCCAGTACCGCTTCAAGCGGTCCCGCTTCGCCGGCGCTGAGATCTATCGGCGGCGATACCCACTGCCAATCCCCTGCGGCGGCCATGGCCTGGCCGCTGCGGCTGAGCCGCACGACCACTTCCACCTGGCTGGTGCTGGAGAGCGGCATAGCCGGATTCATCGAAACGTAATCGTCCAGGCGCACATCGAACGGCAGCAGCAACGCCGGCCGACGCACCACAGCATACGGCATGCCGCCGCCCACGGGACGCGCCACGACGAACACAGTGGCATCGGCAGGCGCCCCGCTCGCCGCGCGCACCGCGACGTCTATGCCAGGGCCCTCACCCGGTGTCATGTGTACCCGAACCTGATCCATCATCTGCACCAGCGCTACCTGGCGCTCCACGTTACGGCTACCGGACAGCGCACGATTGAGCAGCGACAGTGCCTGGGGATAGTCGGCAGCACGAAACCGCTCCACAGCCAGCAGTTCGAGTACCGTTGCGTTTCCGGGGTTGGCTTCCAGCAGCCGCTCGGCGATCTTCACGGACAGGCCGTC
>JAUILW010000255.1 GCA_030432795.1 Gammaproteobacteria bacterium | reverse complement strand
TCTCCGGCGTCGCTCGAAGGTAGTTCTGCGCTGTGGTTCGCCTTGGGTCCGGTATCTGTCGATCCAGACCACCAGGGCAATGGCATTGGTGCGATGCTGATTCGATCGGGCCTGGATTGGTGCCACAAGCAAGGAGCGAGCGGCTGTATTCTGACCGGCAACCCCAACTACTATCGGCGGTTTGGGTTCGAGCTATGTCCCCGGCACGTACCCGTCGCGGAAAGTGCCGAGTTTTTCATGATTTACCGGTTTGATGATGCGCCGCTCAGTGCGGGTCGCTTCGCATTCCACCCGGCGTTCTACGAGTAGCATGCACCGCAGCAGCGTTGAAGGGTGAATACGCTCATGCATGAAGAGATTGTGTTTTGACGATTATGCTTGCGATGTTCCTCGTTCTCGCCGGCGTGGTGCACTGCGCTACGTGGATATGGGCGGTGACTGTTGCGGAGATCCGCTACCGGCTTGCGGTGGCAGCGCTTCCTGCGGTCTGGGTGTTCCACCCCGAGTGGCTGACGCAATCGTCACCGGCGATGCGTGGTATCAGCATCGGTTCGCTTGCCCTGGCGGTTCTGTGTGCCGTGCTGCTTGCCAGCGGCTGATCGTTACGGAAACGTCACCCACACATCCAGCGGCTCGCGATCGGACACCAATGTGTTCACCGGCGCGGTTTCGTCGCGGTAGCCCACCGCCATGCCGCAGAACAACATCAGTTCCTCGCCAACCCCTGCGAAGGATTTCACGGCCTCTGAACGCATGGCCCAGGCTTCCTGGGCGCAGGTGTCGAGGCCAGCTTCTCGGGCGAGCAGCATGAAGGTCTGCAGAAACATGCCCAGGTCCGACCACTGGGGCGGGCCCATGCACTTGTCGACAAAGCAGAAGAAGCCAGCCGGTGCGCCAAAGAACGCGTAGTTTCTCGCCAGATGGGCAAAGCGTGCAGACTTATCCTCGCGCGGAATGCCGAGCAGGGCGTACATGTCCTCGCCCACCTTGAAGCGCGAGTCACGGTAAGGTGATTTGAGGTCGGCTGGGTAGATCTGGTACTCCGGCGCTTTCTGCGCCGGCGCCTGTGCCAGATGTTCCAGAAATACCGGCATGCGCTCGGTGGTGATCACCGCAACTCGCCAAGGCTGCACGTTGCCGCCGGAGGGCGCGCGTGCAGACTTTTCCAACAGAGTTCGCAAGACCTCGGTGGGCACGGGTTGGTCGGTGAATCGGCGGATGGACGAGCGGCTCTCTACGGCTTGTGATACGTTCATGGGCGCATACTAAGCGCTCGCAGACCGGCCGCACAATCCTATGTAAACTGCGCAGACCACGGGGGCTGGAGAAACGGCTATGCAACCGATCGGCTATGTCGATGCGCTTAACACCTACTACGGTGCCATGGGTAACCCGCCCTATCAGTGGACGGTGAACACATCCGCGCCGCTGCAACGACTCGGCAAGCCGGTGCAGGACTGCACGGTGAGCCTGCTTGTTTCCGGTGGTGTATCCAAATGCGGAGTAGCGGGGTTCGATCCGGACGCGCGTAACGATCACCGCCTGGACGTCATTGAGCGCGACTACGCGTCCGACGCGTTCCAGATCCACGACAGCTACTACGACCACAGGGATGCGGAAGCGGACATCAACTGCATTTTTCCGGTGGACCGCCTGCGCGAGATGGAAGCGGCTGGGGAGATAGGTACATTGGCGCCACGCCTGTGGAGTGGCTTCATGGGCCGTATCTACAATCGCTCCAAGGTGCTGGAGGAGAGCGGCCCCGCCTTTGCTGCGGCCCTCGCTGAGGACGAAGTTGATCTGCTCATCGCCTCGCCGAGCTGACCCCTCGATCACCAGACCGTGGGTCTGGTATGCAGGCTTCTGGAAGAACGCGGCATCGCAACCGTGTACGTCGCCACCGGCCGTGATCTGGCAGCGCAGGTCAAGCCGCCGCGTACGCTCTTCGTGAACTATCCGATGGGCAACAACTTTGGCCGGCCGCACGATGCCCCAGGGCAGACCGCAGTGTTACGTGCGGCCCTGTCGTTGTTTGAGAGTTCCGAAGCCGGTGTGTTTGTGGACTATCCGGTGCCCTGGGGTGAGCCGTTTGCCTACGCGCCGGGTGGTCGGGTCATTGGGCGCGGTCAGTAATCACCCGCTACTTCCGCTTGACTGGCGAAAAGTGCCCCATCTCCTCTGCGATTTCCCGCACCCGCGCCCGCACGCCGGTCTTGTGTCCGAACCAGGACGCGTTGATGTGCGTGAACTCGCGTGACGCCTTGGGGAGTGCGTCTTCGGGATAGATGGCGTTCACCACGCAGGCCTCCATGCAGGCGCCGCAGTCCGTGCAGCGCGCAGGGTCGATGAAGGACATGTCGTCCTCAGGTTCTGAGAAGATGCAGAACTCCGGGCACACCGCCATGCAGGCCTCGCCTTTCACGCCGATGCAGACCTCGGTGACGACGTAGGTCACGCTCAGCCGCTTTCAAACAGGGCGTTCAGATCCTCATCGTCGGTGTCGATGATACGGTCCACCCATGTGTGAAAGCGGTGGCCGCCGCCTTCATTGCGGCCGAACAGCACATCCGGCATGGCGCCGGTCATCAGCGCTTTCTGCTGGGCGATGCCGGTGGCGTAGTCCTCATCGCGCACCACCACTTCCAGCATGGCGAACTGCGCCTGGGCTTCGGCCCGTTGCTCCTCATTCGGCGGCGTCTGCATCACGTAGTTCTGCACCGTGATGGATTCCTCCGGGCGCTTGCCGGGAAAAAGCTGCGAAACCATGACGCTGCGGCCACCGCCGCCGAACGAGGCGATGGACACGTGTGGAAACACCGTCCAGACGCCGTCCAGGAGGTGCGTGGTGCTCCACTCGTCTTCGGCTTTTTCGGCCAGCGAGGGATCCGGGAAGGTCAGCCGCTGGTGCGGCCCGAATGGGTAGTAGATCGCTCGATTGGGCATGTCGGCGCCGAACGTTGCGCGATGCAGTATGGGAATGTGGTACAGATCCATGTAACCGTCGTAGGCGATCTTCCAGTTCGGTCCTTCAAGGGTGCGCCGGTCGAACAGCGTCCAGTCGGCAAAACCGAACTGCTCGAGGAGCGCATCGTAGCCGCTGAGGAATCGGTCGAAATCCAGCGTGGAGTCATGTTTGAGGATCACCCAGATGAGACCTGCCCGTTCGCAGGTGGGAAGCTCCACCAAGCCGTTGCAGGACTTGTCGATGTCGCCGAAGTCCTCTGCCGCGTACACGCCCACCAGGGCGCCTGCCTGATCGTAGGTCCAGGCGTGATAGGGGCACGAGAAACGGTTGGCGTTACCGCTGCCGTCGGGCATCAGCACTGCTCCGCGGTGCCGGCACATGTTGACGAATGCGCGTACCTTGCCGTCCTTGCCGCGGCACATGAGCACCGGTACGTCCACTGCGGTCATGGCTTTGTAGTCGCCTGGCGCCTTGAGTTCGCAGCTCAACGCCAGCAGCAGGGGCATGCGCTTGAACACCCGGTCGATTTCCAGCTTCCAGCGGCCCTCGTCGTAGTAGTTGCTGGCTGGCACGCGGAAGATGTCGTCTTCCCTGGGAAACTCGCCGCTGGCGGCGTAAGAAAGATTGTGGCGAGCCATCTCCACGAGTGTTGTGCGTGCATTCATGCGTCTTTCTCGGTGCAATCTCCCTATTAGTGGAAACGTAGGATGCTACCTCCGCCAATACGTAGTAACCGACACAAGGCGAAGGCGTGCACCTCCGAACAAGGGGCGGTATTCGACGCCGATCCCCGAGGTGGCTACCATCACCGGCGATGCCGCAACAACGAACTCCAGGCCGGAGCCCAGACTGTTTCACTGCCACGGTGCGTGACCTGACCAGCGACGGACGCGGTGTGGTGGCGCATCCTGGCGGCCGGGTCTGCTTCGCGCGAGGCGTATGGCTCGACGAGGAGGGAGAATTCGAACTCGTCGCTACAAAGGGACGCTCGGGCATCGCCGAACTGCGCGAGCTGATCACGCCTTCCCCGCACCGCGTCGTACCTTCCTGCCCGCACCATGGACACTCGCAAGGAGCCTGTGGAGGCTGTGCGTGGATGTTCGTCGAGTACTCGGCCCAGCTGCAGGCGAAAGAGCGGCGGGTGCGTGCGGCGCTGGCGCGCTTCGACCGGCAGGACCGGGTTGCGCCGATCGTCGGCGCGCCTGAGACCACGGGCTACCGCAATCGGGCACAGCTCAAGACGGACGGCAAAGTGATCGGCTTCGTCTCCGAAGGCCTGCGCACCATTTCGCCGATCACCTCCTGCGCGGTGCTGTCAGGGCATAACCAGCGCACGCTCGAAGCACTTCTCGGCAGGTTGCCCAACCCCGCCTGGCGGCCGCGCAAGGCTAACCGCTGGCGAACCATCGACATCGACGAAACGGTGGATGCTGGCGAAGCATCCATCGACGCTCGGCTGCCGTTTCAGCAGCCCAACAACGCACAGAACGCATACATGCGAAGTTGGTTGGAAGAGCGGCTCAAAGAACGTCTGCAAGAGGCCTCGCACGGAGCGGCTGTGGAGCTCTTCTGCGGCTCCGGCAATTTCACCGACATCATCGCCAGGCGTGTGCCTGAAGTACTTGCCACCGATGTGAGTGAACAGGCGTTGGCGGTGCTGGATGAGAAACGCCTGGCGGGTGTTCGCGCGTTGCATTGCGACCTCGCCAGCGCCGTGGCATTGCGTCGTGCGATGGAGGGTTGTGCCCACGCCACGCTGCTCGTGCTCGATCCGCCACGCGAGGGACTGCTGCACCGGCAGCCGGTGTTGGATGCGTTGCCTGGCCTCACCGACGTTGTCTATGTGTCTTGCGATGTTGCGTCGTTCGCTCGTGACATTGCCGACTTTCTGAGGGCGGGCTTTGATGTCGATGAGGTGCAGCCGGTAGATCAGGTACCGCACACGCCGCACGTTGAACTCCTGGCACGGCTGTCGAAGCGCCGCCGCTGACCTGGGCTGACCCCCGGGGGCTGCTTCGCGTAGAGTACCCAGGGAGTGGATGGGCCAACAAAGCTATATAGGGAGCCAAGCGCGTTATGGGGGAGAGAAAGCTTCTGATTGCGAACCGCGGGGAGATCGCGGTGCGCCTGATTCGTGCGGCACGCGACCTGTCGTTTGTCGCCGTGGCCGTTCATCCGCAGGACGATGCTGAGTCGTTGCATGTGCGCATGGCGGATGAAGCCATCTGCCTCGACGGACGTGGCGCCCAGGCATACCTGGATATCGGCCAGATCGTCGCCGCAGCGCTGAACGCCGGCTGCTGGGGCGTGCATCCAGGCTACGGCTTTCTCAGCGAGAACGCAGCGTTTGCGCGGGGTGTGGAGGATGCGGGGTTGGTGTTCGTCGGCCCGACGCCGGACACGTTGGCCGCTTTTGGCGACAAGACCCGCGCCCGGCAGCTCGCCGAACGCGCAGGCGTGCCCGTGGTGGCGGGCGTATCGGAGCCGGTGAGCCTGGAGCAGGCGCTGGCGTTCTACGACGCGCACGGCGCAGCTGGCG
>JAUILW010001076.1 GCA_030432795.1 Gammaproteobacteria bacterium | reverse complement strand
TCACCGACAGGAAGGCAAAGGCCACCGGCATGCCGATGACGATGAGCACGCCCAGTGCCGAGAACAGCAGCAGCAGGATCATCCACCATTCCATCAGGCGTCCTCCCCTTCACCGCGCAGGGTCTCGGTCGCCCTGAGCACGAACTCCACCGCGGTCATGGCCAGGCCAAAGGTGACCACCGCGATGAGCAGGAACTTGGGCACCGGGTAGATGCCGTAGGTGACGATGCCACGGCTGAAGTGATCCAGCGTGGTCTGCAACGCGTAGATCGCGGCCACCAGGCAGGCCAGCGCGCAGAGCAGTTCGGCCAGGGCCTCGCTGCGACGCCGCCATTGGTCCGGCAGCATCTGCACCACGATCTCGATCTTGACGTGGCCGCCATGACGGACCAGCCAGGCCATGCCGAGAAACGGCACGCAGACCAGGATGTGCTCGGTCAGCTCGAACACCCAGCCGATCGGCGCGGAGAAAAAATACCGGCCCGCCACGTCGGCGGTGACCAGGAACACGGTGAGCAGGATCAGCACGGCAACGATGGCCGCGCAGCCGTTCACGATGCCGCCATGGATGGCGGCCAGCCAGGAGCAAGTACGCCTCACGAACGAAGCCTCGAGCGAGTCCAATGTGAAACAGCCGCTGCGCGCACCGTCTCAGGGTGCACGCAGCGGCCGCGACGCGTGGTAGCGGCTGGTCAGCCGCCCAGCTTGTTCAGCTCGTCTGCGTGCTCGGGGCTCTTCTCGCGCAGGTCGTTCCAGCGCTTCTGGTAGGCTGCGTCCAGGTACTTCTGGGTCTGTTCCTCGTTGAACTCGATGAACTCAAGCCCGGCATCCTTCAGCAGCTTGTCCTCGTCGGCCACCTTCTGCTCGACGAAGCGGGTCATCTCGTCTTCCACGTCCTTGGCGATCTGGTCGAGCTCGGCGCGGATGTCCTCGGGCAGGCTGTCCCACTTGTCCGCGTTCATCAAGATGGCATTGTCCTTGGAGTAGAACGGCACGTTGACCACGTACTTGGTCACCTCGTGCAGGGC
>JAUILW010000254.1 GCA_030432795.1 Gammaproteobacteria bacterium | reverse complement strand
CTGCTGACCAGAGCGCACCTCGCGACGGTGCTGTTTGGCTATACCGACGAAGAGGTGGTGCGCAGCTTCGAGCAGGCGCGCGCACTATTGGACGCAGGAGACATCGACGCGGACCCGTTGCGTTTCTATCGGGGATACTGGGGGCTGCATGCGTCTCGCAGCGACATCGATCGCGCCACCGTCGCAGCAAACGTGCTCAGCGAGCTGGCGGCGCGTTCGAACAACCGTCTGGATCAGCAGTTTGCCGTGACGGCCCACGCCGGCAATGCGTTCTACAACGGCAAGCTGGAAGAAGCATCACGGCTGTTCAACAGCGTATTGGGCACGGGCGCTGAAGCGGTTGCACGAGAGATGGGTATGGGGCTGGTGGTACCGCACCTCTCCCTTGCGTGGTGCTCATCGCTGCGTGGCGATGTGGACAGAGCCACCAGCACACTCGACGACGTGCGAAGTGCAGCGATCAAGGACGACGCCCACTTCCTGCTGGCCCACTGCCTGTGCTACAGCTGCGCAATATTCGAAGACATCGGCAAACCCATGGTGGAGCTCAAGGAAACCGCCGATACGGCCGAGGCGGTATGCAGCAAACAGGGCTTTGGCGAGTGGCTAGGCTACGCACGCATGCACGCAGCTTACGCGCTTGCGCGCGAGGGTGATGCCCAGGGGCTGCGGGATATGGAGCAGCTTGTCGCAGAGCTCTACAACGGACGCGGAGAGAACAGCTGGGCGCACAGCCTGATGACCCTCGCGGAGGTGCAGCTTCTGCACGGCGACGGCAAACGCGCGTTGCACACCATCGAACAGGCGCTACGTATCTGCCGCGACCGGGTGGGCCGTTACGCAGAGGCAGATTGTCATCGCGTGCATGCAGAGATTCTGTTGAAGATGAAGCAAGGCACAAAGGCGCGCGCGGCACTTGCCCGCGCCGCCGCCACCGCTCGCGCCGACGGCGCGTACTACCCGCTGATGCGCACGCTCACCCGTTGGTTGCAGATCGAGCCGCAGGACGGTCTGGAGGCGCAGCTGAACGACGTTCTCAACAAGCACATACACGGCGTGACACCGCATGTCGAAGCTGCTCGGGCACTGGCGAGCGCAGAAGAGATCTAAGGGTTGTACCAGACCGGGCTCGAGTACGCACGCTCCTGAATCGTGAGCGGGCCTTCGGTAGGTGCGTCGAGTCCCAGGGCCAGCGCATCGAGCAAGGCATGCCGCGGTGTTGGGATCTCCAGCACGCGCACGTAGTAGAACGCCGGCTGGCCGGGGTCGAACGCTGGATCACGCCACACAGCATGAAGCTCAGCAACACCATGATCGTCAGTCCAGGTACCTGCAGCCGCATCTACGGTGTTCGTCACCGGTGGCACGGCGCCATTCGCGTCCGGTGTTCTGTCACCCGCCCAGGCCACGTCGTAGACGCGCTCGAACGTTTCACCCTTCGCATCCACCCAGCCTTTGACCACCTGGACACGGTCCAGCGCCGCGGATTTCGGATCACGCGCAGCGTGGATGACGAGCGACGGCACCTTGTCAACATCGACACGGCTCAGCACGCCGCCCATGGGCACGCCGTCGGCCAACGCCTCCTCCACCGCGACGCCGTCAGCGAAGTCGAACCCCGCGGCCAGGCGCAGCGCGATGCGCGGCCCGGTGGTGGCATACACCTCGCGACGTTGAAAGGCGTCGACGATGGAGGCGCGATCGTTCTCTTCAGCCCACACGGCGGCAAGCCCTGCCGCCTGCATGGTCCAGCCGGTGGGGCCGTCGGCAAGGGCACGGCCCTGCTTCCTCTCAGGCACAGAGTCGTAGGCCATCTTGCCCCAGAAGTTGGGCTCTTCTGCGGACGATAACCCCGTGTGGCTGTCCGTGGAGCCGATGAGACCGAACCGGTACGGGTTCTCACCAACCTTCTGGCCGACGGCGAGCCCTGTACGCAACGCCGAGCGGATGTAGTCGCCGGGCCCAGGTGCGTACGGCTCCGCAGGGGGTTGCTGGATGTACCAGGGGTAGAGTTCGAAGTCTGCGAACGGATCATCCGGCGACAGGTCCGGATGGGTTTCCGAGTCGCCTTTGATTTGAGTGACCTCCACCACCGGTTCTAAGCGGGCCCGGCGCGCTGCGTATTCCGCGGTTATCTCCTCGCCCCGCAGCGTGCGCTCGGCGAACATCTGCCCCTTGGAGATATTGGAGTTGTGCGGGATTGCCACGAATCGCGCGCCGACCTCGTCGGCCGTGCGCTCCATCCAGTTCCAGAGGTCTTCGGGAAATGGACTCATCACCGAGGAAAACGGCTGAAACTTCTGCGCCTGGCTACCGTCCGCATCGGTGAGTACCACGCGGTGCAGGTTGGCGCCGCCGGGAATGGTGCTCCATTCCCACCCCAACAAAGCCGTGAACGTACCCGGAGCATTGTGCGCATCGGCCATCTTGCCTAGCCGCGCCCAGGCGTTGCGCGAGGATACCTCAGCTCCCGGCAGCACCCGAGCACCGGTATCAGCAGACCAATCCTTGACCGCCTGCACGGGATCCGCGCTAACCGGCAGCTGATCCACGAAGTACGCCTGACCGTTGCCGGAATCGATGGCATCGCGCACCTGTTTCTCTCCGTACCAGTACAGCAGCCGGTCGATGGGCCCAGCGTCCGGGTCCTGAATACCGTCGTTGTAGATGTCGCGCATGCCGCCGTAGAACTCGGCGTGATCGGTGACCACCAGAAAATCCAGCGGCGTACGCAGCTGCACCCGCGTGCGGTTGTAGGGATGAATGACCGGCAGGCCGCGAGCGAAGCGGTAGGCCACGTCCGGGTCGGCGGTGTGGTTGCCGTTCAGAAAGGCATCGAACGAGTAGGAGGTGTGCAGGTGCGTGTCACCCCACAACAGCTTCTTCTCAGCGTGTGCCATCGCGCCACAGCAACAGATCAACACGAACAGGCACCAACGCATAGCCAAGCTCCCCTTTGCGGTGCGCGCATCTTATCATCGACGCACCCCGCAACGGACCGAGCGATGAGGATCTGGATCGACGGCGACGCCTGCCCGAACACCGTCAAGGCAATACTGTTCAAAGCGGCGGAGCGCCGTCAGGTAGAAACCACCGTGGTTGCCAACCACTTCGTGCGCACCCCCAACTCGCGGTGGATCCACTGCCTGCAAGTACCGCAGGGGTTCGACATGGCAGATGCCACAATCTCCGAGCGGTTGGCGCCTGGCGACCTCGTGATCACGGCAGACGTACCTCTAGCCGACGAAGTCATCGGCAAAGGCGCGCTGGCGCTCAATCCGCGCGGCACCCTGTATGATGCGGAGAACATCAAGAGCCATCTGGCCCGACGAGACATGCGAGAAGAACTTCGGGCCAGCGGCCTCGTGAGCGGCGGACCGGCCGCCCTTTCGGAAAAAGACATCCAGCAATTTGCCAACGCGCTGGATCGCCTCATCACCCGCGCCCTGCGATCCGACGCGTGAGCGGCGGCGTACCGTCTCTCGCCGGCACCCCGGCGGCAGCACCGCTGGGCTACTACAGCTGGACCTTCGGCCAGGCCGCCCGCGATCCGTTCTACATCATGGTGATCATCTACATCTTCTACCCCTACTTCTCGAACACGGTAGTAGGCGACCCGGTGCGCGGTCAGGAGATCATCGGCTATCTGACTGCCGGCGCTGGCCTCATCCTGGCCCTGACGGCACCGTTTCTTGGCGCCATCGCCGACAAAAACGGTCGCCGCAAGCCGTGGGTGGGCGCCACCGTCGCCATCATCGCCACGGGCGCCAGCATGCTGTGGCTCGTGCAGCCTGGCGACGCCGGCATCGGCCTAATTGCCGCCTGCGCCATTCTGCTCACCATCAAGACTGCTTTCACGGTGTCGGAGGTGTTCCACAACGCCATGCTGCCGAGCATCGTGCCGGTGACAAAGGTTGGTGCGGTGTCGGGCCTTGCCTTCTCCCTGGGCAACGTGGGCGGGCTCAGCTGCATCCTCTTTGTGCTGTACGCGTTTGCCCTGCCGGGCAATCTCGACTGGAGCTTTCTGCCAGATGCGCCGCTGTTCGGTGTGGATCAGTCCCTGCACGAGCACGACCGCATCGTCGGGCCCATTGCCGGCGTGTGGATGCTGCTGTTCACCCTGCCGGTGCTGCTCTTCACCCCAGATGGCAAAGCGAGCACCACGCCGATGCTGGTGGCGGCCCGCCAGGGCTTTGCCGACGTGGTGCAGACGTTCAAGCACCTCAAGCACTACTCCAACATCGCCCTCTACCTTCTGGCGCGCATGTTCTTCATCGACGGCATGGTGGGCGTACTCACCTTCGGCGGCGTCTACGCATCGGGCAATTTCCAGTGGGGTTCGGTGACCCTGCTGCTGTTCGGGCTCGCTACCTCAGCCTCCGCCATGATCGGCGCCTACTTCGGCGGCAAGCTGGATGACCGCCTGGGCTCCATCCGCACCCTGAAGCTGGCCATTGGCATGGCATCGCTGATGTTGCTGACGCTGGTTTCCATCGAACCAGGCAAGGTACTTTTCGTTGTTGACGTCGGCCACGAGCCGCTCTGGTCGTTCCCCTATTTCGCGAGCCCGGCGGAATTCATCTACCTGTGCACCAACCAGGTGTTTGCGGTGTTTTTCGTGACCGGCCTCGCCTCCTCCCGCACGCTCATGGCGCGCATCTCACCGCCAGACATGGCCACCCAGTTTTTCGGCCTGTTCGCCTTGTCCGGCACCGTCACCGCCTTCCTCGCACCGCTCATGGTGGCCACCACTACCGGGCTATTTGATTCTCAGCGCGCAGGGTTCAGCTCTCTAATAGTCCTGATGGTAATAGGTGCGGTGATGTTGTTCTGGGTACGCGAGGAGCAGAGCCAGCGCGCCAGCGGCCATTGATGGGCCACCTACAGGAATTCATGTAGTAGATCCGCCCAGCGGCGCCGTATGGGGCACGTTCCAGCCGAAATACACCTCCACCGCGCAGATGCGGCCGTCTCGAATGGTCAGCACTTCGGTATTGCGGAAAACATTGCCGGCAGTGTTACGGCCCTCGTACGTCACGACCACCTCGTCTCCCTGCTCGATGACGCGCTCGAAATGGAAGTGCTCGATGGTCTGGTGGTTCGGCCAGCAGCGGGCGAAGTACGCCTCACGGTCAAGCTGGTTGTCGAGTGGACTGGAGAACGCGAAATCTTCCGCAATCAGAGCCTCCAGCGTCGCCCGGTCGCTGTTGGCGTATGCCTCGAAACAGCGTCGGGCGATGGCCGCGGGGCTCAAGAGTAACGGTACCGGTCGCGGCCTTTGAGCGGGGCCAGCAGCAGGTAGAACACCCAGGCAAACCAGGTGATAAACACTACCGCAAGCAACCAGGCCAGCTTTTCCTTACCGGATGTGCGATCAGACACGCCGATCAGCACCAGCGGAATCAACCAGACCACCAGGCAGATCAGCGCGCCTACGAGCGCGAAAAGGGATTCCATCGACGACTCACTCCTGTTCTGTTGGGCACACCGAACACCATGCAGGAATCGAACCAGAGATATAAGTTC
>JAUILW010000253.1 GCA_030432795.1 Gammaproteobacteria bacterium | reverse complement strand
GGGCTGGACGCGGAGTGTGCAGCATGAAGCTCGGATTTACGCCTGAGCAGGAAACTTTCCGTGCAGAGGTGGCGGCGTGGCTCGAAGAGCAGCTTTCCGGCCCGTTTGCGCACATTCGCGGCGTCACTTCGCAGACCGCCATGGCGGAAGAACGACACGCCTGGGAGCGGGCGCTTGGTGCCGCCGGGTGGAGTGCCATCGGCTGGCCCAAGCGTTACGGTGGCCGCGACGCGGACCTGGCGCAACAGGTGATCTTTGCCGAGGAGTACGCCCGAGCCCGCGCGCCGGGGCGTCTCGGCCACATGGGGGTGGAGCTTGCCGGGCCGACCATACTGCACTTCGGCAACGAGGCGCAGAAGCAGCGTTTTCTGCCGAAGATCGCCGCGGGCGAGGAGATGTGGTGCCAGGGCTACTCGGAGCCCGGCGCGGGATCGGACCTTGCCAACGTGCGCACGAAAGCGCGTCTCGAAGATGGTCCGGATGGACAACGCTGGGTGATCGAAGGGCAGAAGATCTGGACATCGCTGGCGCAGTTTGCGCAGTGGTGTTTTGTTATCTGCCGCACAGAGGAAGGCAGCCGCGGCCGCGAGGGCTTGTCCTATCTTCTGGTGCCGATGGATCAGCCGGGAATCGACGTGCGTCCCATTCGCCAGATGACCGGCGAGGCGGACTTCAACGAGACATTCTTCGATGGTGCGGTCACTGCCGCGGATAATGTCGTCGGCGCGCCTGGCGATGGTTGGCGGGTGGCGATGGGTACGCTTGCCTTCGAGCGTGGCGTTTCTACCCTCGCTCAGCAGATGCAGTTTCGCAACGAGCTCACACAGATTGTCGATGCGGCAAAAGCCAACGGCAGCGCACAGGACCCGCTGATTCGTCAGCGTCTGGCAAAAGCCTGGCGTGGCCTGCAGATCATGCGGGCCAGCGCTTTGCGCATGCTTTCCGGAGCAGACTCCGGAGCGCTATCCGGGCCGGCGTTCACCTACAAGATCTACTGGGCCACGTGGCACCGGGAGCTTGGCGAGTTGGCGATGGATGTGCTGGGTCAGGCTGGTGAGATTGCGGCTGGGGACGACTATGCGTTTGATGATCTGCAGCGCATGTACATGTTCTCACGTGCCGACACCATCTACGCAGGGACGAATCAGATTCAGCGCAACCTCATCGCAGAACGCGCATTGGGGCTCCCGAAGGAGCCCCGGGGTAATGGCTAGCGGCTGATCGAGCGGGTCTTCGCGCTTTCCCGGTATTTGTCGTACTCGGCGCCCGCGTAGAACTGGCGGAAGAAGTCGCGGAAGTCGTTGATCGGCCCGTCGCCGGCGCAGAGCGGCGGGGCGGCGATGTAGCGCTGCCGGTCCCATACCACCTTGTCCTGGTCGAGCTGCTTGCAAATGTCGCGGATGATGGCCTTGGCCACGCCGCCGTTATCGCCATCGCGGTCGCTCTTGAGCTGCGTGAAGGCGAAGCGGATGTGCGTGACATCGCGAGCGATCGGTGCCACGCCGGTGATCAGCAGGGTTTCGCAGATGCCGGTGAAGCGCGTCCACGGTTGGCCTGCGCCCACCACGCCGTAGGCAATGGTGCCGTCCACGAGCCCGCGTGGCGTACCCATTTTGGCGTGCACCTCGGCGGTACGCTTGTGACCGTCGAAGGTGATGTCGTAGTTGGGGCTGTCGGCTACGCCGTGGATGTATTGAAAGTGCGCAGCGTCAGCGCCGTTTTCGGCGATGGTCTGCATGGGACCGTAGACGATCCACTCGTGCTTTTCGTACGCACTCCAATCGGGGTGCCCAACTTCCTCGAACACCTCCAGCTCATATAGCGGCTCGATATTCTCCGGGTGATACCACACCCACACGAAGCCGTTCGCCTCACGCGTGGGGTAGGCGCGCTCGCAGGCGGGCTTCTTCATCTTCGGCGGTATGCTTTTTGAGTAGGGGATCTCCTGCACCGAGCCGTCGCCTTCCATGCGCCAGGAGTGGAACGGACACTCGATGAGGTTGCCGGACACCTTACCGCCGTAACCCAGGTGCGCGCCGAGGTGCGGGCAGTAGGCATCCAGGGTGCGCGGGGCGCCGTCCTCGCCGCGCCACACCACCAGGTCGCGCTCGAAGTACCGCAGCGGCTTGACCTCGCCCACGGCCAGCTCGTCGCTGTAGCACAAGGCAAACCAGCCAAAGGGCATGGGCAGATCGATGTTGCGCTCTTCGCGGCTTCGTAGATTGTCTACCTCGCTCACCCGCCAGGCTTTCAGATCGTCGCCTTTCAGATGCTTGAGCTGTTCCCACACCAGTACGGGTGCCGTGCGGGCATCGTGCAGATTTTCGGCTTCTGCCATGACTGTCTCCTCGTCAGTTGTCGAGTCCGTACACGCGGCGCGCGTTCTCGCTCAGAAATTTTCGCCACACCGTTTCGTCTTTGAAGGGCACGCCCGGCAGATCGCCGAAGATGCGTTCCAGGGAAAGTCCCATGGGGAAATAGCCGGCGTACATGATCTTGTCAGCACCGCGGGTATTGGCGTAGTCGATGATGGCTTTGGGGTAATGTTTCGGCGCAAAGGCGCTGGTGGAGTAGTAGAGGTTGGGCCACTTCAGCATCAGCTTGACGGCAAGCGCCTCCCACGGCTCGCCGCCGTGGCGCATGATGAACTTGAGTTCCGGGAAGTGATAACAGACCTCGTCCACCAGCTCCATGCGCTGCGGCTCCATGGGCACGCGGGGGCCTGGGATGCCGACGTTCACCAGCACCGGAATGTCGAGCTCGCAGCAGGTGGCGTACACGAGCCACATGCGCCGGTCGTTGATCGGCACCTGCGGATTGCAGCCGCACGGAAAGACGGTGACGGAGTGGATGCCCCATTCGGCGTGGGCGCGCTTGATGGCGCGCACGGTTTCCATGCCGCCGTTCGGATCCACGGAGTAGTCCCAGAGAAAACGTTCCGGGTGTTTGCGTTTGGCGGCCTCCGCGGCCTGAGAGCCATCGAAGTAGCCCACCAGCGCCCGTTCGATGTTGTACTTATCCATCTGCTCGACAAGGTATTCCACGGCGTCATCCATACCGTCGAGCTTGGGGATATCTCGAAACATGTACTGCGCCGGCATCTTGAACATGTCGATGCTTTCTTTGTCCTTCAGCAGCGGTCGGAAGGAGGCGTACCACTCCTCATTGGTCTCGCTTACAGGGATGCCCATCATCAGATCGATCACGGGTGCAGCGGCGGGAAATGTCATGCGGGCTCCTTCAGATAGATCTCGCGCACCTGGCGTTTGATGATCTTGCCGGTGGGGTTGCGCGGCAGCGGCTCGCGGGTGAGCACGATGCGTTTGGGAATCTTGTAGCGGGCGAGGTGCGCATCGAGCGAGGCCAGCACTGCTTCCTCTGTTGCCTCGCCATCCGCTTCCAGGCACGCAACCGCCACCACCCGTTCGCCCAGACGCTCGTCCGGCTCGCCGAGCGCTGCGCTCTCGCGGATCTGCGGGTGCAGGTCGATGGCGCGTTCCACCTCCGCGCAGTAGATGTTCTCGCCGCCGGAGATGACCATGTCGGTGCGACGGTCGACGATGCACACGCATCCGTCGTCGTCCAGGTAGCCGATATCGCCGGAAGCGAACCAGCCGTTGTCGTCGAAAAACGGCGGTTCGGCGTTGGCGTAGCCCGCCATGAGGGTGGCGCCGCGCACATGGATTTCGCCAGTGGTATTGGCTGGCAGGGGCCTGCCGGCTTCGTCGCGGATCTCCACCTGCACCGTCGCCACCGGTCTGCCGGTGGCATGCGGTTTCTGCACAAATGCGCTACCCACCGCCATGCTGACCGTGCCGTTGTTCTCGGTCATGCCGTAGCCTGTGCCGATCACCGCGGACGGAAAAGCGCCGGTCACAGCGTTCAGCAGAGCGGGCGGTGTGCCCTGTCCGCCAACGGACAGGGAGGTGAGCGAGCTGATGTTACGGCCGCTGGTTTCGGCTGCCTTGAGCAGGTCCCAGTACATAGTGGGCACCGCGGGAAACGCGGTGACGCCTTCCCGCTCGATCACTTCCAGGGCCGTTTCGGGGTCCCAGCGTTTGAGCATGACGATGCGAGCGCCCTGCGACAGGTTGTTGAGAAACACGGCGTGGCAGCCGCTGACATGAAACATCGGGAACATCAGCAGCGTTACCGTGGGCGGGCGCATCTGCATGAGCTGTTCCACGGCGATGCCGTACTGCGCCGCCATGTCCTGCGCTACCAGCAGGCCGGAGTACTGGATGGTCTTGAGCGAAGTGAGCACGCCCAGGTGGGTGAGGATGGCCGCCTTGGCGCGCCCGGTGGTGCCGGAAGTGAACATCAACAGTGCTTCATCATTGTGCTCTCGATCGACCACCGGCAGAGCTGCATCCGGCGCATTGCGGGCGGATGGCTCGATCTCCGCCCAGTCCAGACGATCTGCTGCAACGTCGACGGCCGCGGTGCGGGCGTCCCCAATCCAGGCGACGCAACCGGTACTGTGCACGCAGTGTTGAATCTCTTCAGCCGCGCCGCGGGCATTGACCAGCGCGGGCACGGCGCCGATGGCGGTGATGGCGACGAACGACACCACCCAGCCGGCACCGTTGGGCAGCACGAGGGCGATGCGATCACCGGGTGCATAGCCGCGTGCGGCGAGGTCCTGTGCCAGTAATGATGCGGCGTTGCGCACCTGTTTGAACGTCCAGCGGGTGTCACCATCCAGCAGGAACTCCCGATCGCCGTACACGTCGAGCAGCGACCACAGGCTTGCCAGATGAGGTGGAGTGTCGGCGAAAATCCGGCAGGGAAAACCGCGTACCTCGGCGTCGATGAGGGCGAACGGATCGGTATTGTCGGTCATCGGTGGCGGCTCCTCCCAGGCGTTGCCAGTGTAGGATTGCGGGTAAGATTATGCAATCCGAAAGTTTTAGGCTTTGAAAAACGCCAAATGCGTAGAAAACACACTACAAAAGTGCGAATATGCGCTTGAACAGCGTTTGGGGGTGCGCGGCGATGAGCAGGTTCGAAGGCAGGGTTGCGCTCGTTACGGGTGGTAGCGAGGGCATCGGGTTGGCGATTGCCGAACGGCTGGCAGGCGAGGGTGCGCGGGTCGCCATTTGCGGCCGTCGTGAGGAGGCGCTGCAGCAGGCGGTGGCTCGTATTGGCGAGAGCGCCGAGTATCGGGTGCTGGATGTGACTGATACGGACGCGCTGGTGGCTTGGGTGGAAGACGTCGCGCAACGCCACGGACGCCTGGACGGCCTGGTAAACAATGCCATGCACGTGGGATGGGGCGCGATCAGCGATACGGATGTGGCTGCCTTCCGGCAGGACTACCGGGTGAACGTCGATGCGCCGTTCGCCTCGACTCGGGCGGCAATGGGCATCATGGCTGCGCAGGGTGGCGGCGCCATTGTGAACGTTACGTCCATCAACGCCCTGCTCGCCATCGACAACATGGCGGCCTACTCGTCCTCCAAGGCAGCGCTGATCCACTTCACCCGCTGCGCGGCAATGGAAGGCGCGCAAGGTAACGTGCGCGTCA
>JAUILW010000252.1 GCA_030432795.1 Gammaproteobacteria bacterium | reverse complement strand
GATCTGCCGGAGGATTTCTATTCTTCCCGGTTTCTGATCGATAAGACGATGGAGTTCATCGGCAGCAACCTGGAGGACGGCAAGCCGTTCTTTGCCTACGTGCCGTTTCAGGCAGTGCATGCCCCGGTTCAAGCGCCGCAGACGTTCATCGATCGCTATATGGGCGTTTACGATGAAGGATGGGATGCGTTACGCGAGCGTCGGCGCCAGCGAGCGGTGGAGATTGGCTTGGTGCCCGAGCGTGCAGCCATGGTACGCATGCACAGCACTGTCGACTGGTCGTCACTGAGTGACGAGCGCAGGCGGTACGAGGCCAAACGCATGGCCGTCTATGCAGGCATGATCGAGGCAATGGATTTTCACATCGGTCGCTTGATCGACTATCTCCGCGCCCAGGGCGTTTATGACAATACGGTGTTCATATTTACATCGGACAATGGCGCGGAGGCGAGTGGGCCGAATGATCCCAGCGCCTTTGCGAGTAGAAGGACCTACAGCAACCTTGGCTACCACACGGACTACGAGCGGCTTGGACTCAAAGGCAGTTACAGCAGCATCAGTCCAAGCTTCGCCAGCGCCGCCGTCAGCCCGTTGGCCTACTACAAGTTCTACACCGGCGAGGGGGGGCTGCGAGTTCCATTGATTGTCTCGGGTGCACCTCTGGGTGCAACGCCCATGATGACCCATGCGTTCAGCTGGGCGACGGACATCACGCCAACGATTCTGGCGATCGCCGGCGTGCAGCCGCCGGGCCCGCGATATGGCGGCAGGCCAGTTTTGCCCATGAGCGGCAGGGATCTGTCACCGCTGCTGCGCGGCGACGTCGATCGTGTGTATGGCGAGCAGGATGGCGTGGGGTACGAACTGACAGCTCATGCCGCGTTTTTCCAGGGAGATTACAAGCTCGTGCGCAATCAGCCTCCCGCTGGCGATGGGGAGTGGTACCTGTACAACATCGTGTCAGACCCGGGAGAAGCGAGTGATCTCAAAGCGGTGGATCCAGCCCGTTTTCAGCGCATGCTGTCCGGGTATGAGGCATTCGCTCGAGAGAACGGGGTGATGCCTCTCCCGGCGGGCTATACACAAACCGGCCAACTGCTCTCCAACTTCCTGGCCGAACGCCTGCGCGTCGTCGTCATTGTGCTGTTGCTGACAGTGCTCGTTCTGCTGCCTTTTCTTGTGGCGTACCGACTCAAGCGCGCCAGTGGATCCTGAGGGCGAAGTTTCCGAACACCGGCAGCCAGCCGTGGATTGGTCGCGTGGGTTGGTACCGGCTGAAGCAGACTCCTGACGCCGTGGCGTTGCCCTCGGTCTTGTATGCGCTAGACTTTTGGCTCTGCGATTTATAGAGGGAGTCAGTAATGCGCAATGTCTTGGCTACGCGGTGGTTGGGTGCGGCGGTTTTTCTGCTGTTGGCTGGCCTTGCACAGGCAGGGTATGAAGAGATCTACAATGTCGAAGGTGCGGCGATTCCGCAGGGATTGACGCAAGATAAGATCGTCAAAGCAATCAAGGCCGGTGGCGCGCAGCGGGGTTGGGTCATTGACGAACAAGGCCCGGGGCATCTCCTTGCAACGCTGAACATTCGTTCACACACCGTGCGGGCCGATATCCACTATGACAGCACCAGTTATTCGATTACGTATAAAGACAGTGTGAATATGAAGTTCAAGAAGGGCCGTATTCACGGCGCATACAACAAGTGGGTAAGTAACCTCGAAGGGGACATTCAACGAGCGCTCCAGCTGGTCGCTCTCTGACGCACTCGTTCAGTCCGGCTTTTTGAATATCAGTGACGTGTTGATGCCACCGAAGGCGAAGTTGTTACTCATCACGTAGCGGGCGTCAATGTCGCGTGCGGCGCCTCGAATGAAGTCCAGGGGGGCGCATTCCGGGTCGACGGTTTGCAGATTGAGCGTGGGAGCGAACCATCCTTCGCGCATCATCATCACGCTCGCCTGCGCCTCCAGCGCGCCGCATGCGCCGAGCGTATGTCCCATGTGGCCTTTCAGGGAGCTGATGGGTACCGGTCCGAGTACATCATAGGTGGCCTGGCTCTCGGACAGATCGCCGGTGGAGGTAGCCGTTCCATGCGCGCTGACGTAGGCGATGTCATTCGGTTGCAGACCTGCACTGTCCAATGCCAGCTGCAGACAGACGGTCTGAGTCGCCGGGTTGGGCTGGGTAATGTGATGACCGTCCGCGTTGGTAGCGAATCCGACGATTTCCGCGAGCACCTCTGCACCGCGCGATTGCGCGTGTTCCAGGCTTTCCAGCACGAGCGTGCCGGCACCTTCACCTAGAACCAGCCCGTCCCTTGCCGCGTCGAATGGTCTTGGCGTTGCGTCTGGCGCTTCATTTCTCGCACTGGTGGCCAGCAGAACATCGAACACTGCTGAGTGCACCACGGTAAGTTCGTCTGCGCCACCGGCGAGCATTACATCCTGGGCACCACCACGAATCTGTTCGAAGGCGAATCCGATAGCCTGGCTCGACGCGGTGCACGCCGAACTCGTGGTCAGGACTCTTCCGGTCAGGCCGAAGTGCACGCCGATATTGACGGCCGCCGTATGGTTCATCGAGCGCAAATAGCTCGTGGCTTTGAGTTCGGTGGCATCTCGCTTAGTCAGAGTGCTGACGAACTCGAGCAGCGCGTCGGGGCTGCCGGTTGCCGATCCGTATGCCACGCCGGTTCGGCCGTTGCGGAGAATTTCGTTGTTTTTGAGGCCGGCCTGCTCCAGGGCCAGCTCGGTAGCATAGACCGCCAGTGCGGCTACCCGGCCCATGCTCCGCAGTGCCCGGCGCTTGAGGTGGGCCTTCGGCTCGAACTGCACCGGCGCTCCGAGATGACATTGCAAGCCGGCGACACCCTGCCAGTCCTCCATGAAGCGCACGCCGCTCAGCCCCTGTCGCAGCCCATCGCGAATCGTCTGCCAGTCGTTCCCCAGCGGAGAAAGCCCCGCCATTCCGGTGATGACCACTCGACGCATGGTCAGCCCGCCATGCCGCCGTCGATACGGATTACTTGCCTGGTGATATAGCCGGCCAGAGGCGAGCACAGGTAACGCACCAGGTCTGCCACCTCCTCGGGCTTGCCGAGCCGTCGCAATGGGATCATGTTCGTAATCATTTCAACCGGCGCCTCCTGGGCCATGTCGGTGTCGATGAGGCCCGGGGCAACACAGTTGACGGTGATCTGCCGCTTGGCCAGCTCTACTGCCAGGGACTTGGCAGCGCCTATCAGGCCTGCCTTGGAGGCGCCGTAGTTGCTCTGGCCACGGTTGCCGATTATGCCTGAGATAGAGGTCATCACGACGATTCGACCGGGTTTGCGACGTCTGACCATGGGCATTACGCATGGTTGCAGCACGTTGTAGAAGCCATCGAGGTTGGTTCGAAGCACGTTGTCCCACGCCGCTTCGCTCATGGCAGGGAAGGCTTGATCGTCGCTGATTCCAGCGTTGAGTATCACGCCATAGTAGGCACCGTGTGCGTTGATATCCTCCGAGAGCCTGTTGCGGCATGCTTCCCTGTCGCTGATATCGAGTTGCAGCGTCTTCCCGCGCCCACCAGCGTCTTCGATTGCCTGCACACACGTTTGCGCTTCATCACTCCTGCTGCCGTAGCAGACAACAATGTCGTAGCCGTCCTGTGCCAGGCTGAGCGCTACGGCTCGGCCGATGCCTCTGCTCGCGCCGGTGACGAGAATGCGTTCGTTCATAGGTAGACCGATAGGGTACCGCTGGCTAAAGGTTCGTTGCTCACAGAGTCGTGTATCTCCCCGGAGAATCTTACCAACCCTGCGCGATCGCTGTCCGGCATTGGCGACAGGGCCTGTACGCGGATGAGCAGTTCGCCGCCTGCTGGAAAATGGCTCACCGCACAGTGGTACTCGCGGCAGGCGACCAGCATACCTGGACGGGCGTCTGCCCCGTCCACTGCCTGCAAGCCGAAATATGCAGCCGCAGCCTGCGCAAGAAGCTCGACGCCGGTGCACGCGTGAACGCCATCGCTGGTACTGAAAATTTCCGCATCGGCCAGGCGCGCGGCGACGATCGCGCCCTGATCGATGCGCTCGATGACACGATCGATGAGCAACATCGGTGGCCGGTGCGGAACCAGCGATTGTATGGGAGGATGCGCGCTCACCCGGCGATCAACGATTCGATGCGCCGCATCAGCATATCCGGACTGCCGATGATCAGCTGTTCGCTCTGCGCGTCCACGGGCACCTGCACGGTGTAGGCTTCATTCACCAGATCGCCGTCCGGCGTTGTTACCAGATAGTAGATGCGCAGGCGGAACTCCCACTCCACGAGCTGCGCGTGTACTTTCAACGTGCTGTCGAAAGGCGCACTTCGCAGGTAGCGTACACGGGTATCAACGATAGGCCAGATCTGACCCAGCCGGGCCATCTGCCGATAGCCGAACTGGAGCTTGTCGAGCAGCGTCACGCGCGCAGCGTCGTAGTAGCGGAAATAGTTGCCGTGCCAAGCCACGCCGGTGGGGTCCGCATCCTGAAATGGCACCTTGACCTCGACCTGCGCGGTGAGCTGCTCGTACACCGGCCAGCGTTTGTCCCACAACGCTCTCCGGCGGCTCACGAGCCCAGTGCCTTGCGCAGGAGCCGGGGAGCGCGAATCAGGCCGCCGAGCAGCAGGTTCATATGCATAAGCGTGAGGCGCAGATTGTCTTTGACCATGCGGAAATGCGAGGCACCGTCCTCGGGATACTGTACCGGGCTCGGAATGTATCGAACCGTCATTTCCTGCCAGACGGCGCGAACCAGAATCTCCACATCGAACTCCATGTGTGTACGCCAGGCAAGCTTCTCTGCCAGATCCAGTGTCGCCTGCACAGGGTAGACGCGAAAGCCGCACATAGCGTCACGCAGCATCGCTGATCCGGTTGCGATCCTCACCAGCGTGTTGGTGACTTTGCGTCCGTGCAGCCGCGCGGCAGGAATGTCCCGCCCAAATTGCGGCAATGCGGATACGATCGCGTCCGGGTGTGCCCGCGCTTCGGCAACCAGCTTCGACACATCGGTCCATGCGTGTTGTCCGTCTGCGTCGATGGACACGGCGTGCGTGTAGCCGAGCTCCGCAGCTCGTCGGAGTGCCGACACAGAAGCTGCGCCTTTGCCACCGTTTTGGTGGCGTACCACCAGATCTATCTGCGGCAGGGGCTCGCAGAGCGAACGCAACCGCGCTTGTACATCTGACGGAGAACCGTCGTCGACGATGATGATGTTTGATGATTGGTCTGCGAGCTGCGGTAAAAAGCGCGCCAGTTGCTGGTCGTGACAGTAGTGGGGGATGATGATGGTGTGGTGGAACTTCAATGGATGTCTCTGTAGCGCAGCACGGCGCGCGTGCAGACTTCGCCGGGCAATTCCAGGCGCGCCTGCACACGGCCCGAGGGTTGGTGCTCGAGTGTCAGAAGAACGATGGCGCCCGGTTGCACCGGTGCTAGAAACTTAACGCTGCCGAGGCCGTTGAAGGCTGCTGACGCAACCCCCGGAAGCAGTG
>JAUILW010001075.1 GCA_030432795.1 Gammaproteobacteria bacterium | reverse complement strand
GACATGGACTTTCTGGGCCGCGCGATGCTGCTGGCACTCGCAATGATGGCGATCATTCTGGTCACGCAGTTCAACAGCCTCTACCAGGCCGGCCTGATCCTCACGGCTGTATTGTTCTCGACCGGCGGTGTCATGCTCGGCCACCTGATAATGGGCAAGCCATTCGGAGTCATCATGTCCAGCGTAGGTTTGATTACACTGGCCGGCATTGTGGTGAACAACAATATTGTGTTCATCGATTCCTACAATGTATTTCGTGAACGCGGCGCCAAGGCCTATGAGGCGGTCGTGCGAACGTGCGCGGTGCGCTTGCGCCCCGTGCTGCTGACGACGGTGACAACCATCGTTGGCTTGATGCCAATGGTACTCGGCATCAATATCAACCTGATCGAACGCGAGGTGACCTTCGGTGCGCCCAGTTCGCAATGGTGGACCCAGCTTGCTTCCTCGGTCGCTGGCGGGCTCGCTTTTGCTACTGTGCTGACACTGTTCCTGACCCCGAGCCTGCTCATGATCCAGGCCAATGCGTCCGATTGGCTGGCAGCGCGTCGCGCCGCAGGCAGCCACGCTCCGGCAAGCGCGGAGCCCGGGCACCACTGAATCGCCCTCTCGTGCATCCAAATCCGGGCGCGCGGCATCTAAGAGTTACAGAATCCGGTTGGCGCCGAGCGCCAGCCGCCTGAGCCGCCGCGCACGGAACGGTGGCTCGGCACTCTGGTCTGACACGAAGCCGGTATTGCGTTATACCGAACTAGTGTTATACTCAACTACAACACTAACTAAGTGATGGCTGCCACCCTATGAAATCCTTACCTTTAGCATTCATCCTCGCCACAACGCCGGCTGCGCTGGCCTTGTCTGGCTGCGGTGCCGGGCAGGCGCAGAGCCTGGCCGAAAACACCGAGTCCGAGGCAGCTGCGATACCCGTCGAGGTGCGCTTTGCGACCCGCGGCGACATTTACGCGACCTACTCGGCAACCGCCAACATCAGCACCGAGGGCGATGCGCCGGTGCTGGCCAAGGTCGCCGGGGAA
>JAUILW010001074.1 GCA_030432795.1 Gammaproteobacteria bacterium | reverse complement strand
GCATGCGGTTCGCTTCGACCCATTCCGAAACAGCCGCCAGCGCGCGCTCGCGCACCACGGAGCCATCGGGGCCCGGGTAGAGGGTCAGGGTGGCGGTGATCTCGGTGCGGCGGACCTCTGGGCCCAGCACCTCGACCATATCGGTCAGCGGACGCACGTCGTTGTCGATGAGCGACAGGCGGACGGTTTCACGCTCGGCAAGATTGGGTGCTGGGTCCGTGCCTTCGCGCAGGAGGGTGACCCGCACCCGGCCGGGCTGTGTCATGATCGCTGTCGCGTCCCGCGCCCATGGGGTAGCAGAGAGCACATGGTAGACATAGGCGCCCTCGGGGCCGGCTACCGAGAAGGCCTCCGGAGCCAGCTGCACACGCCGGCGCAGGCGCGCGTCATCTTCCGCAACCAGCGCGCCGGTTGCGTCCTCGATCTGCATCCGGGCCGTGGCAAAGAGCGCAGCCAGATGGTCGAGATTGGACCCGTAGGAGGACGCCAGCAGGACGGAGCGCGCCGCGTCGTTGATCCGGGCGCGCAGCAGCATCTCGCGATAGGCGAACGCCTCAATCAGCTTGCGCGCCGGTTCGCTTTCGAGGTCGATCACGCCCTCAATGGCCGGGAACCGTGCCACGAGGTCATCGCGCATCTCCGAGACGATCGCTTCATAGTCCAGCGTCTCGATCACGTCCGGCGGCGTCAGGCCCGACAGGTTGATGGCGGTGAAGCGGCTCATGCTAGGGTCTCGCGTTCCTCGATCAGCACGCCGTCGGGATTGGCATAGGCATCGATGCGCCGTGCACCTTCAACCGTGAAATCGCCATAGGTCGCCCTTGGCCGGTACTGAACCTCCAGGAAAAAGTGCATCTGGCCGTCGCGGGTCACCTCGACGATCTGGATACGGGTGACGCGGTAGCGCGGCTCCCACTGCTCGATGGCGGAGGTTACGGCCGCAAACCACGGGGTGACTTCGTTGGGCGTGATGGTGCGCCCCAGCAGGTTTGGCACAAACGACCCGTACCACTCGCGCATGATCCGCGTGCCAA
>JAUILW010000251.1 GCA_030432795.1 Gammaproteobacteria bacterium | reverse complement strand
CTTGATCGCCTCGCCGCCCGGCATCTTCAATAGGCGCTGGCACCCGGCAGGTAGCGCGCCCGGTTGCGCACATCGAAGGTGATGTGCAGATGTTCGAGGCCGCGCAGGAAGCTGCTCGGCACGTGCAGATACCGCTCCTGCGCATCGCGTGTGCGTATGTTTTCTATACGGTTGAACAGCACCGTGAACGTGGAGAACATCTCCTGACGGGCAAGCGCCGCGCCCGGACAGTGGTGCGGACCGGAGCCGAAAGCAAGGTGCGCACCGGGTTTGGCGCGATCCACATCAAAGGACTCTCCGTCGGCAAACACCTGCTCGTCGCGGTTGGCCGAGGCGTAGCCGAGCGCAATGGAACTACCCTTCGGTATAGCCACACCGCCGATCTGGGTATCTTGCGTGGCCACACGCCACAGGTGCAGCACCGGCGTCTCGTAGCGCAACGACTCCTCGATGAAGTTACGCAGCAGCGCCGTGTCGTCGCGCATCCGTTCGATGGTGCCCGGGCGTTGCAACAGAAGCATCAACGCCGATCCCAGGGCGTTGGTCGTGGTCTCGTTACCGCCAGTGAGCAGCTGGTCGAGCAGATCCATCAGCTCATGCATATCCAGGTGCCGCTTCGCCCCTGTTTGCGGATCGTCAATCTGGGTGTGCACGAGGTCACTGATGATGTCGTCTTCCGGCGCTGCTTTTCGCGCAGCGATGACCTCGGCAAAGAACTGCTGCGCCTGCACCACCTGCCTGGCGCACTCCAGCGCCTGCTCGTCGTCCACGAAACCACCGCCTGGCGCCAGCATGGCATCCGACCAGCGCTTGAGATCCCAGATCTTTTCACGCGGCACGCCGAGCTGGTCTGCGATTACCGTGCACGGCAGCGGGATAGCGTAGTCCCACACGAAGTCGCACGCGCCATCGTTGATGAACGTGTCGATGAGATCGTTCACGCACGTTTCGATGTAGGGCGTCATGGTGCGAATGCGCGAGGCGGTGAACGCACGGTTCACCAGCCGCCGATACACCGTATGCACTGGCGGGTCGGTGCGCTGCAGCGTGGACACGCGCTCCCAACCGTTCTCAGCCCGGTATCGCTCCGCCACCGTGCGCGCGCTGCCGCCGCGGCCGGCGGCTGAGAAGATGCCGTTGGAGAAGAGCTCCGGGTGCTTTTTCACATAGCGCAGATCTTCGTAGCGCGATACGTAATAAGCCTGCAGCTCCGGCATGTAGTACACCGGTTGCTCGCGGCGTATCTGCTCGAAGTAAGGGAACGGACACTCGCGAACGGCGTCCTCCATCAGGCTGTAGTGCTCAAGCTCGTTCACGTATTTGACGCTCACGGGTACCATGCAACGTTGTACCAGATTGGCGGGGGCCAGGCGCGTCCGGGAGCCACAGCCTCCCTGAGGGGCCGTTGTTTATCACGGAACGCAAAGGGATACTCGTACGATGAAGCCCTGGGTCAGGTACAAAACATGAGCGCGTTCGCCTTCTCCTGGTTCGCTATTCCCGGAATAGTTGGCGGTACCTTCGCGTTCGTGGGCGCATATTTCGTTCTGCGCTACATGCCGGCGGCGCAATCCAGGTATCTACTCTCTGCACTGTTACTTTGCGAGGGCGTGCTTGTCTGGACCAGCTACTCGGGAGTTGGGGCCTTCTTCGCTACCGCAGATTTCCAGGACCTCTACCCACTATTGCTGATCCACGCAGCCAATGACTTTCTCGTGTTTGCACTCTACCTGCCAACCCTCGCCAGCCTCGTGGACTCCCCCCTCCTCCGCCCTTTCAAAACCACCGCTGTGCGATTCGTTCCGGCCGTGCTCGCCGGCATAGGTATCTTGGCGCTGGTTGTCGGACCTTTAGAACTCCATGTCGCCGAAATTCAGGAACACATCTCCGGCTATCCAGGCCAGATCCTATCGCCCGGTCCGGTCTGGGGGCTGGCATTCGTTCTGCTCGCACTAAGCTACACCTATGGATTGGTCGCGACCTATCTGGCATGGCGCAGATCAACGGGCGCACTGGAAAAGCGAAAGAACGGATTCCTTGCACTGTCATTCGGCGTGCGGGACATCACGTTCATCCTGACATTTGCTACGGGAGTTTACCTTTCCACCGTAGATCCCACCGGCACAATCTATGGACTCGAAGCTTCTTACGCGGCCGGCTTCTACGGCACCACACTCATCGCGATCGGCCTCATTTTCTATGTATTTCTGGCAGCCTACGGTGTCCTGTCCGTTCATATCTTCGACATCGATCTGAAGTTAAAGCTGACCTTGAGTCGAAGTACAGTCACAGCACTCTACATCGCCTTTTTCTTCCTGGTTTCAGAAACTTCCGCCGCCTTGCTTTCAGACAGATTTGGTCTGTTCATCGGGCTTGCAGCCACTGCCGTACTATTGTTCTTCATTGCCCCCCTACAGGGCTTGGCTGAAAAAATGTCGGATGCGGCCATGCCTGGTGTTTCTGAGTCGCCCGAATACCTGTCGTTTAGAAAAATGCAGATCTACGTCGAAGCCGTTCACTCGATATTGCGGGAACACAGAGAAGTTACAGCCGTCGACCGTGCCATCCTCCGAAGGCTGCGCGAGCAACTGGGTCTTTCTCAGGAAGAAGTCGACGCACTGGAGCGGGAGGTTCTAAGTCAGGTCTGATACCTGTTTTCTGCAAGGACTCCAGCTGTTGGCAACCCGGAAATACGGAGTGCCGCGCTCCAAGAACATCGCAACGCATCCACAGCTGCGTTAGTGTGCGGTTCTCTTTGGCGGAAGAGTAAACAAGAACATGCCTTCAAAGCATGAGAATAAGCATGAGGAACTGGCGTGGCCGACGCTGCGCCAGGTACACATCCTGATGACACTCGCAAACAACCGGCGCGGCCTGGGCGGCCTGGAGATCTGCGAGGAATCCGAACCGGGAATGCTGCACGCACCCTCGATCTACCAGATTCTACGCAAGTGCGTAGGGCACGGGTGGGTGGCCAAAACGGGCTTCAACGCGGATGCGGTGTGGAAGATCACGCCGCTCGGCCGCAAAGCCATCAAGGCCTATCGAGCGCTGCACGCCTGACCGGAAGGCGTTGCTGGGGCCACAAAAATGGTAGCTAGGGGGAGACTTGAACTCCCGACCCCAGGATTATGAATCCTGTGCTCTAACCAGCTGAGCTACCTAGCCAGAAATCGCGCGTACGAACTCGTCGAAACGCGGGGGCGCGATTGTCCGGATATGCCGGAGCGCTGTCAACGGCTGGCCAGGCTGCGGTTCTCGACAATCAGGCCCGCGTGCCAGGCGGCAATGGCCAGCTTTTCGGCGAGATCTTCCAATGCGAAGTAATCGCTGGACAGATCGAAAAACGGCCCGTCGAAGGATTCTTCCGGCTGGTGGCGCATGGCGCGGATCTGCTCCGGCGCAAGCGCCTGGTAGGCGTGCTCGGCCCGCAGGTAGAGCTGTTTGTGCTCCGGCACTTCCAGCCGGTCGAGGCCGTCCGCAACCAGCTGCCGGTGGCGGGTGTAGAAACCGGCAAACCAGTGAAAGAACCCCTGCTCCCGGGTCACTGCGTCCAGCTGTGTGACCGCGTAGAGCCAACGTTCCTCGGTGGCCAGCCTGAGGCAGGACATGCGCTTGCGCTCCACACACCACTGTATGAGCTCCGCGTACTGAAGCCAGTCTTCCACGAGCTGCTCCACCGCATTCTGCGGTGCGAACTGCGGCGGTGGCGCAAGCTCAGGGTGGCGCCGGTGATCGCGAGCAATCCAGCAGGGCGGGCAGAGCGGCCGCACGATGTTGAGGCCAGTACGATGCGTTCTGCCGCAGCGCATGCATCTTCGCGGCGCAGCACCGCTCTCAGCTGCCTGCCCGTCGCCGGACGGGCGATTTCCCCTGCATGTACCTTCACTCATACCAGCTTGCTCAGCTCCAACCTGAATGCACAGGCTAGCCGGGTATGGCGCTATCGGCAGGCGACTTACCCCTACCGGGGCGTGCGAGATCGGCCCGGTGTCATGCAGGCTCTAAACGGATGAAGTAACGTGGCGCGAAGCCCATCAGAAAGGTCATCAGCGCCCCGCGTGGTCGAGCTTCCTCAACGCGATCATGCTCCGCACCTTCCACCGGCACGGCCAGGTAATCACCGTCGATATCGCCGTAGGCCACCTTGACCTGCGGGCGTTCGAGTGCGTTGTGGTACCACGCCCTCGGCCAGTGGTTGACGGCCACGTACACCTTGCCGTCCACCTCGAGGCGACTGAGCACCCGGTCGCTGGCGTTGCCGTCCTCGTCCGTGGTGGTGATGACCAGTGTGCCGTCGTTCTGCGGCTGCATGGTGCCGATCAGTGTTTCGAAAATGGTGACGATGGCGGCGTACACCACCGCCACGATAAGCAGAATTTTAACAATCTTCATGAACCCGCCCCCTTTGCGTTGCGCCGACAAGCATACCCGCTGGGCCAGGCGATCGTCAGCTGAGGCTCAACACCTCATGCGCGTCGCTGGTGCCGCTGCCGCCGGGCTCGACAGCTCCGCCAACCACGTGCGCGCGGCCCTTGAGAACACCGGCGCCAAGCCCGTGCCGCGGTATCGGCATCGCGGGCAACGGCTGCCAGCGATCGTCTGCCAACGTATAGCGCCACACCTCGGAGAACACGCGGGCTTGCGGCTGAAAGATCTCTCCGCCGAAGACGATGAGTTCGCCGTTGCGCACCACGCTGGCGGTGCCCGCCTGCGGCAGCGGCATGGGCCTGGCCTCATACCAGACATCACGCACCGGGTCGTAGACTTCGGTCACCGAGAGGTTTCCCGCCGCTGTGCGGCCACCGGCAATCACCAGATGCCCCCCCAACCAGCCGCCGGTGGCGCTGTTACGCGGCGTCGGGATGGGTGCGCGTTGCCGCCACCGACCGTCTGCCGGATCCAGGCAGAGATGATCGTGCACCTCGATATGGTCTGAACGCACCCGGTTTTCCTCGCCTTTCGGCGACTGCCCGGTCACGAGATGCACCAGTCCATCCGGCGAGCAGGTGACCACCCCTTCGGCCATGGGGCGCGGCAATGGCGTTGTGGCCCGCCAACCGTCAGCACCGAGCTGGTAGACCTGCTCGCGCATCCGCCAGACATGGGTGTAGCCGCCGTTAAAGCCGCCAACAGCGAACAAGTTCGCACCCGTGGATACCAAGGCTGTGTGGTGCAGCGCTTCCGGCAACTCCGCCTCGTCGCGCCAAGCCCCGTCATCAGCACCGAAGGAAACGCAGCGGCCGGTGAAGTAAGGCACGCTCAATCGCGCGGCAATCCCACCGGCGACGTACAAACGGCCACCGTGTACCGCCGGGTAAATCTCCTGGGTGGCAAAGGGCAGCGCAGCGGCAGAACCCCAGGACGGTTCGCCTTCTGACGTACCGAGAACCCGAGGCGTCAGCGGCAGGGTCGCCGCGGCCAAAAGCACCCGACGGCGGGTAATCAACCGCCGAACACCGTTTTCAGCAGCTGGGTGGTGCGCTTCACCGGGTCTTTGCGAATCGCTGCTTCTTCTTTCGCGAGCTGGCTGAAAATGGCCCGGTTGGCGTAGT
>JAUILW010001073.1 GCA_030432795.1 Gammaproteobacteria bacterium | reverse complement strand
ATGAACACTGTCACCGACGTCGGCGAGCCGTGGTAGACGTCGGGAATCCACATGTGGAACGGCACCGCGCCGAGCTTGAACGCCAGCCCGACGACGATGAAGATCACCGCCAGGATCAACGGCATGGCCTGGGCATCCACCGACGCCACCCGCTCCGACAACGGCCCGATCTCCAGGGTGCCGGTGATGCCGTAGAGCAGCGACATGCCGTAGAGCAAGATGCCCGAGGCGAGTGCGCCAAGCACGAAGTACTTCATCGCCGACTCGCTGGCGCGGCCGGAATCCCGCTGCATGGCGATCATCGCGTACAGGCACAGGGAGAGCAGTTCCAGGCCCATGTACAGGGTGACCAGGTGGTTGGCGGAGGCCAGCACCATCATGCCGGCCACACCGAACAGGGCGAGGACGAAGAACTCGCCCTTGAACAGTTCCCGGTCGCTGTTGTACTGCCGGCCATACACCAGCAGGAAGGCGGTGGAAAGCACCACGCCGATCTTGACCAGGGTGGACAGATCGTCCACCACGATGGCGCCGTGAAACAGCACCTTCGATCCCTCGCCGTATCCGGACAGCAGCGCCACCAGCGCGGCCAGCAAGGTAGCCAGGGAAAGGTAGTAGACGGGCTGCTTGCGATCGGCGGGCAGGAACAGGTCGAGCACCAGCACCACGCAGGCCAGCAGCGAGACGATGATCTCGGGCAGCACCGGGAGAAACTGGATCGATGCATTCATCAAAGCTTACTCCGGGTGGCGAGTTCGACCAGGTTGTCCACCGTCACGTGCATCACGTCGAGCAGCGGATTCGGCCAGATGCCGAAGAACAGCACCGCTACCGCGAGCAGCGCGAGCACCACGAATTCCGGTCGGTTGATGTCCTTCAGGCCGGCGACCTGTTCACTGGTGACGGCGCCGAAAATCACCCGCTTGACCATCCACAGGGTATAGGCGGCACCGAGAATCAGGGTCAGTGCGGCGACCACGGCGAACCAGGCGTTGACCTCGAAGGCGGCCAGGATGACCAGGAACTCGCCGACGAA
>JAUILW010001072.1 GCA_030432795.1 Gammaproteobacteria bacterium | reverse complement strand
ATGTCGGGCAGCGCGAAGATGTTCCACATGGCACCGACCACGTTCCACGGGATCAACAGCGGCAGGGCCATCAGCACCAGGCAGACCGAGACCCACACCCCGCGTCGCGGCATCGCCAGCGCCACCACCACGCCGAGCGGGATCTCGATGAGCAGGATCTGGCCGGTAAACATCAACTGGCGCAGCAGGGCCTCGTGGAAGCGCGCGGAGTGCAGCACGTCCTCGTACCAGCCAACACCCTCCCAGAAGAACTCGTTGTTGCCGAAGGTTTCCTGTACCGAGTAGTTGACCACCGTCATCAACGGAATGACCGCGTTGAAGGCCACCAGCACGATCACCGGCATGACCAGCCACCATGCCTTGGGATTCCAGGTTCTCTCGATCATCGTGTTCGCGCCTCCACTCGCCAGCCGTCGACGTAGACGTGGGCATGACGGGCATCGAAGCGTACCCGCGCATGATCCGCCGGGATGGCGGTGTCCTCCGCACAGTAGATCTTGAATTCGTGGCGGCCGAGACGGGCATCGACGATGCGGTAGCGACCGATGTCCGCGACCCGGCCGATGGTCACCGGCAGGCCGTCGTCGGCGAAGCGGATGAACTCCGGTCGCACACCAAGTTCCACCTTGCCGTTCGCCTGGTCCGCGGCTGGCGGCGCGGCCAGCTCGACCGGGTGTTCATCGATGCGCACGCCGTGCTCGGCCACCGTGCAGGGAAACAGGTTCATCCCCGGAGAGCCGATGAAATGCCCGACGAAGGTGTGCTCAGGGCGCTCGAACAACGCCTCTGAGGTGCCCACCTGCACCACCTCGCCTTCGTGCATGACCACGATCTGGTCGGCAAAGGTCAGTGCCTCGGTCTGGTCGTGGGTGACGTAGATCATGGTGAAGTTGTAGCGCTGGTGCAGCTTCTTCAACTCCGAGCGCAGTTGCCACTTCAGGTGCGGATCGATCACCGTCAACGGTTCGTCGAACATGATCACGTTGACGTCCGAGCGCACCAGGCCCCGGGCCAGCGAGATCTTCTGCTTGCTGTC
>JAUILW010000250.1 GCA_030432795.1 Gammaproteobacteria bacterium | reverse complement strand
CCGAAGTGCTGGTGCAGCGGCTGAATGAGGCCGGCGTACCGTGTGGCGCGATCAACGATATCGGCCAGGCCTTCGAAGATCCGCAGGTGCGTCATCTCGGGATGGTGAAACCGGCACCTCACGCCGAAGCCGGCGATCTCAACCTCGTGCGTTCGCCCATCAACCTGTCGGCGTTTCCGCGGCCGGCGCGCTTCCGCCGCGCCGCACCGGACCCTGGTGAAGACACGCGGGCGTTGCTTGCCGAGTTCGGCTTCGATGCAGAAACGTTACAGCAGGAAGACGCAATTTGAACCAACGTCTCGGCATGCGCGAGCTGATCGGTTACGGCATTGGTGACCTGGGCATCAACCTGTACTTCATTTCGGCGATGACGTACCTGCTGTACTTCTACACGGACGTCTACGGTCTGTCTGCCGCCGCCGCGGGCGGAGTGTTTCTGGTCGCCCGCATCATCGATGCGGTGACCGACCCGCTGATGGGCATGCTGGCGGAGCGCACGCGCTCGCGGGTAGGTCGCATGCGACCCTACCTGCTCTATGGCGCCGTACCGCTCGGTGTGATCTCCGTGCTCACGTTTACCGCAGTGGAAGGCAGCGAATCGTTCAAGCTCTGGTGGGCTTACACAACCTACATTCTCTTCGGGCTGCTCTACACGCTCGTGACCATCCCCTATGCGGCGCTGACCGCATCGCTGACTGCCGACAGCCAGGAGCGCACGCGGCTGACCACGGTGCGCATGGCATGTGCGTTCAGCGGCGGCTATGTCGTGTCCGTGGGTATGTTGCCGCTCGTGCAGCGGTTCGACAATGAAGCGGAGGGATTCTTCTGGGTGATGGTGGCCTTTGCCGTGCTTGCCACCTTATTGCTGTGGCTCACCTATGGCGGCACACGGGAGCGGATACAACCACCGGCACGCCAGCAACTTGCGCTAGGTGACAGCCTGCGGGCGGTGTTCTCCAACCCGCCGCTGGCGGTGGTCATGGTGCTGTTCTGCTGCGGCATGCTGTCGTTCACCGTGCGCCAGGCCGCCACCATCTACTACTTCAAATACAATCTCGCGCGGCCGGACCTGATTGATGATTTCTTTGCGGTGACGCTCGGCTCGATGATCCTCGGCCTTGTATCGGTGCCCTGGCTCGCGGAGCGGCTGGGCAAAGCCCGCGCCATCATCGCAGGGGCGCTGTTGACCCTGGTCGGTCTCACCGGACTCTACCTTGCGCCCTACACCGCCATCCCCTGGGTGTTCTTCTTCGGTGTGGTCACCGCGCTCGGCGCAACGCCCATCGCCGTGCTTGGATGGGCGATGATTCCGGATACCGTGGAGTACGCCCAGTGGCGTCATGGCGTGCGCGCGGACGGCGCGATATTTTCCTTTGCCAGCTTCTTCCAGAAGCTCGCCAAGGCGCTGGGCGGTGCCGGGGTGGCTTTCGTGCTTGGCCTGTCAGGCTATGTGGCCAACGCGGAGCAGTCGGAGGCGGCACTATCCACCATTCATGCGCTGATGACGCTGGTGCCCATGGCGATCGTCGTGGTCATGGCGATCGCGGCTGCGTTTTACCGTCTCGACCGGGCCCGGCATGCGCGCATTGTGGACGAGCTGGCAGCGACCGATTAAATTCGTAACTCGATTCAAAATTACTAAGTGCAGGGGGAGATATGGGACGACTGGACGGCAAAGTGGCGGCCATCACGGGTGCAGCATCCGGATTTGGCGCTGCTGCAGCGAAGCGTTTCGTAGAAGAGGGCGCGAAAGTCGCGCTCGGCGACATTCAGGATGATCGCGGCAGAGCCGTTGCCGAGGCGCTCGGCGACGCGGCGGTGTACGTGCACTGCGACGTCACCAAAGAAGAGGATGTTGCGGCGCTGGTGGATGCCGCCGTTGCCAACTTCGGTCAGCTCGACATCATGTACAACAACGCAGGCGTCGTTGGCGCGGTAGGGCCCATCGACACCACCGAATGCGCGGAGTGGGACAAGACCATCGCCATTCACTTGAGCGGCACGTTCTACGGCATGAAGCATGCGGCGCGGGTCATGAAGCCGCGCGGTACCGGCAGCATCATCAGCATGGCGAGCACCGCTGGCATCCTCGGCGGTCTGGGCCCGCACGCATACACGGCGGCCAAGCACGCCATCGTCGGTCTGACCAAGGGCGTGGGTGCGGAGCTGTGTCACCACGGTATCCGCGTGAATGCCATTGCGCCGGCGGGTATGGCGACCTCCATGGTGGCCTCGTTGTCAGGCGATCCGGACGATATCGAAGGCACCAAGGCGCGACTCGCGACGACGTCCACCCTGAAGAATCGCGCAGGCACTGCCGAGGATGTGGCTAACGCTGCCCTCTGGCTTGCCAGCGACGAGTCGGGCTACACCACCGGCCACACCCTGACTACCGATGCCGGTACCACCACCGGCGCATCGCTCGAAGGCCCTGCGTTCCGCGAGCGGGAGGAGATGATTCTCGAGGCGGGTAAGCGCGGCCTGAGCTGATCTGTCAGAGGTTTTTTGCTGGAATATAGTGGGCAGGCGGCGGATCGCTCCGCTGCCTGCGTGCTCGCGCCTCTGCCACGGTTTCCAGTAACCCTGCGCGCTGTATGGCTGCCTTGTGATTGACCGGTACCGGGCCTGGCGCGTTTGCCGGAGGCATGTCGGAGGCATGGTAATAGCCCACCGGCGACTTGTTGCCTGAAACGTCCGCGCCTGGGTCGATGTCGCGTTCGTTTGTCGCACCTGGCTTTACGGTTCTGCCATTGACGATCTCCAGATCCTGCCACCAGCGCTTTACTGGGTTGCGACGGCCGAAGCCGAGCGCATCGTCCAGGCGTACGGCGATCGGCACGATCAACGGCTTCAGCCAGCGGGCGTGCAGGCCGAGCCAGGTGCCTACCCGGTGCAGCAGCGAACCATCCGCGTTGACGACCTTGTTCAGCGGGCACGTCTTCATGCAACGTCCACAAGCGGACCCTTTGGGGTTGGTCACACGGTAACGCGTGCAGCGTTCCACATCCGGTTTCCAGATTTCGTAGCCGTTGAACATCACTTTGTCGCCAAGCGGAATGGCGTTCACCGGACACTCGCGCGCGCATTTGTTGCAGCGGCTGCAGAAGTATTGCAGGCCGAAGTCGATCGGCCGGTCGGCCACCAGCGGCAGGTCGGTGGTGAGCACCACGGACTTGCTGCGCGGGCCGAGAAAGGGGTTGAGCACCAGTTCACCGATGCGCGACAGCTCGCCGAGCCCCGCGAGGAGTACCAGCGGAATCTGCAGCACGTGGCTGTCGGCGTTGGTCTGAGGTCGAGCGCTGTAGCCGAGGCGGCGGAGAAACGACGCCATCATGCCTGCGATCTGGGCACCCCGAACATAACCGCGCATGGACTGACAGCCGGAGATCCAGTCGTCGCCGCTGGCACCTTCCATCGTGTCATAGCCCTGGTCGATGAGCATCACCACCGCATAGCGATGATATGGCTGGATCTCCGCGCCGTTCTGGTCGTGGGAATACCAGGCGTAGCGAGGCACCTCGCATATGCCCACCAGGTCTGCGCCCATATGGTAGGCGAGGCTTTTAATGGCTTTCGAGTTCTCCGTTGGATCGCTGAGGCGGGGGTCTTCGATTGCGGCAGCTTCGCCATCCTGATGCGGCACCATGGAACGCAGCACCGGCATCAGGCCGTGCGTGATGGGATGTTTGAAGGCGAAGCGGGCCACCTCCCGCTGTGCCTTGGCGCCGAGGTCGCCGGAGCGGGCGCGCATGAAAAACTCCGCGCGCTTGGGCACGCGCGGCACTTCATCGTCGAGGATCAATGTGGTCGGACGGTCCACGCGCTTGACGCGCTCCATAGGATAGGCACCGAGATGCGATGCGCGTCTGGCGCGCTGGTTTATCGCGCGTCCTGATGTGGCGCCGTTGATTCCGAACCAGTAGTGCAGGCGACCGGGCGCGGCATCGCGGGCGAGCGGCGTATCGGTGAGCAGCTCGTATTGCGTGGTGATGGCCGCGACTTCAAACCGGTTGCCGAGGAATGGGTTCGTTAGCTTGTTGTGCGGTGTGCCTGCCGATGACTGCTGCGCCACGCCAGCAAGCACGGCGAGCTCGGTCAGTTTTTCTTCGCTGGCACCTGCCCAGTGCGCCGTGGCCTCATAACCGAGTGCTCTGATGTGACCGGCAATCGCGCAGGCAATCTCGGCGGCGCGCATGCGTGCAATCTCATCCTCGGCGCCTTTGGTCCACGTGCTTGCCAGGTTGTCGGGTTCAATCTCCCTGCCCCAGGCGACGAGCAGCATGATGGCGAAGCCGCTGCCCGTTGGTTGCCTGCACACGCCCACCTGGGCTGCGTCGAAGTAGTAGGCCGCACCCTTGATTTCGTCGGTTCGCACCTGCAGATCGGCGCTGACAGGCGCCTGCTCCGGTACCGGTTCGCCGCGGGCGAAGGGTGCGTAGTAGCTGACGTACTCGCGGGCGGCAAGCGCCAGCGGGTTGTCGGTAGCGGCAGGCGGCGGCACATCGCACGGTTCGGGTTTAAGCCCGGCATCGCGCGCCAGGTGCTCCAGCGGGTGCGGCCCGAGCTGCACCGGGCGACGGTAGCCGCGGTCACGCAGCAGCATCAGTGGATCTCCGCTGCGTCCCCCTGCGCACGGCGCAGTGCGTCGATGTCGAAGCCCGGCTGCTGTGCTGCGCGAATGATCACGGCTTCCCGGCGAGCGATCTGTGCAGCGGCATCGGCGACACCCTCTGCTACGTCCGCCGGGATGACCACTGCACCGTGCTGGTCAGCGTGGATGATGTCTCCATCGCACACCCGCATGCCGGCCACCGTCACCGGCCGCGCAAAGTCCACCACGTGCACGTAGGCGTGCGAAGGCCCGATGCGGTCGGCGAGCATCTGAAAGCCGTCGGCGATGTCCGGAATGTCGCGCACGCTACCGTCGGTGATCACGCCCTGGCAGCCCAGACCCTTGTGAATGTTGGAGTTCACCTCGCCCCAGAAGGAGCCGTAGCCGCGTTGTGTACCGTCCAGATCCTGGATGACGACGATGCTCGGTTTGGCGCCAGCATCGATGTAGGCGTAGTAGGCGTCAGACAAGGCACGAGCCTCGGCCCCCTGCAGGTGGCTTGGATGGGCTGCGCGGATGGTTGCGGTGCGCGCGTATCCGACGATCGGCGGCAGCTCCGGTCGGGTGCACACCAGGGGCTGCACGGTGAAACCGTAACCACGCCGCTTGGGGGCGACCACCTCCAGCGCGTTGCACACGGTGGGAGTGTCCAGGGCGGTGAGGGCGTGAATCAACTGGTCATCCATGGTCTGCTCCTGTGACTGTGTTCAGGTGGGCCTGCAAGTCACCTGCATGTCGTTCCCGTTGCCACTGCAGGAGCAGCGCTTTCAGCGTCATGCTCACGCTCATCGGGTCGTCGAACATCAGGTGATGGTATGTGCCGGGAATGGTGATGCAAGGCAGGTGCCCGCCGGTGATATCGAGCATGTGCGCGCTGAAGAAGGCGCCTTCATCGGTGCTGTGCTCGCCGAGCACGAGTGCAGACGGGCACTGCAGCGCCGCAT
>JAUILW010000249.1 GCA_030432795.1 Gammaproteobacteria bacterium | reverse complement strand
CAAACTACCAGGGCTAGGTTCCCAGCCATGGCCCGAACAAACCCCCTCAGCTCCTCCCCACCACGCTCGCGATAGCGCACCAGCACAGGCACAAACGCCTGATTGAACGCACCCTCTGCGAACAGCCTGCGGAAAAAGTTGGGAATTCGAAAAGCAACGAAGAACGCATCCGCAACTGCCGTCGCACCGAAGAAATGCGACAACACGATATCCCGCGCGAAGCCGCTGATCCGCGAGAGCATGGTCATGGAAGCGACGACGGTGCCCTGGGCGGCAACGTTCTGAGGTGCGGATGGTTCGGTTGCGGGCAAGCGGGTCCCCTTACTACCCGTGCGAGGCGGCGCTAGTTTACCGGAGGCAGACGCCGGAAAGTGCCTGGACCGCGGGAGGTACAAAACTATTTCAGAAAATTTCCGGCCCTTTTTTAGATTCTTTTGCGACCCTTTTGCATTTCACTGCATCTTTATCAGTGTTAGGGCGCAGAAAGTCGGCGCACCGCAGACAGAGCATCGATCGCAACGCGGGTGACAACCCACGGATCGTAGAGACACCGTCGCACACCCGGGTCAGCCGGTGTCTCTACCGCGTCAGCTTCTTGCGCCCTAGCGTAGACACGGCCGCTTGGAGGTAACCTCGACGAGGTTTCTCCGCAAAGAAGACGGCTGATGAAAAATAGCGCGAGCGCCCTGCGCTCGCCAAATGGAGCATGGCATGAACAAACTCGCATTCCCCTCGCTGGTTGCCGCCTGCATGATGAGCGCAACCGCATACGCTGACCCGAACGAGTACACCCTGGTCTACTCGAAGTCGGATTTCGCCAACTACTCGAGCATCGCCGAGCTGCACGAGAAGATCGTCAAGACTGCCAAGGCACACTGCCCGAGCTACTTCACGACCCGCTCGCTGGCAGATGTGAACGCGTGCGTGAGCGAAGTCGTGGACGATCTGGTGCGCGTCATCGATAACCCCCGGCTCACCGCCTACGCAGAGGGCGACACCTCACTGCGCATCGCTGGTGAAGCAACGCCGGTAGACGACAACTCCTGACCTTTCCCCTGCTGACCTTTCAAAAGGTGCTGCGGAGTCCTTCCCCCGGGCTCCGCAGCGCTTCCAAGCGAATTCACTCTCCTGAGGTACCCCCAGCGGCAGCTTCCCGCTCCTGAAGGCGCGCACCGTTGAGGATGTTGGTGAGCGCGTAGTTACCCTCATGGCAGGCGTACTCGTAGATCGGGTCGTTCGTTGCCCTCAGCGTCTGCTCGCCTATCCAGGGCTCGCTGTAAGCACCCGGATCCTCCACCTGGAATCGATAGAAAATCTCGCGCTGGGAAACCCGCGTGAACCACTCGGTGACCACGGCATCCTCCGTCAGGTAGAACTGGTGCTTGATTGCTGCACGAAAGCTCTGGCCGGGGTGAAACCGATTGGTCACCACCTTCAACGAATCGCCTTCCCAGGTACCAATGGAGTCCCCCATCCACGGCGTTACCCCGTCGGGCAACGGCGTCCCATCGACGCGGATAACGCGCGCGTTATGGTTCATCTCTACCAGGATGAGCACCGTGTCGGCGGACTGCACGATCTGGTAGTGATTGTTGTACAGCACTGGCAACATCGGCGGTCCACCGGTGGAGCCGAAACCAACGATGCAGCGTTCACCCAGCGGCCGCTGCTCCGGGCCGTCGAAAGCCCCCTGTACCCGCAGCAGAAAGGCACCGAGCTTCATGCGTGCGCCGAGGCGCATGGGTAACCGTCCGTCTTCCGGCTGCACAATGATCGACGAGCGCGCCTCACCATCCACTCGCAGCGCCCGCGTACCCGGATCCATCCAGAAGCTGTTGTAGCCACCGACATTGCCACCTGCCTGCAGCCCCTCCTCCGGCAGCTCATCAATGGCGCGCATGCGCTCCTCCGACGCACCTTCGAATGCTGCGACCTCGTCTTCTGTGAGCGCGAGGCGGTCGAACTCACGCGGCCGCTCGAGGGTTGTGATGGTGGCGTTGGTCCACGTACCCTGCAGGTCCGGCGCACCGAAGATCGTCCTGGGTGTCTGCCACTCGGCGTGCCCCCAGGCACCGGAAAGAAGGACGAGGCATGCCCCGATGAGACGGATCATGGCGCAGCTTCCTCCGGCACAGCGTCACCTGATTTGCGCAGATGACCATACAGAAGCTGCTCGACGAAAGGCACGCAGTTGAACTGGCCGAGCTGCGCGTCAGCTCCGTAGCGACGATACATAGGCATGCGCATGGTCCACGCTTCGGTAAACGTCTGCGGATCATCGATGGTCGCTTCGTACATCAGCACATGTGCATTCACAGGTGTGAAGCGCTCGGTCACCACCATCGCAGCGCTATGGTGATTGCCGGCGCGGTCGAACCAGGTGCGATCGTTCTGCGCCGTCACCTCGATGACCAGCGTATCGTTGTCCCACCGCCCGTAGGACTGCCCCATCCAGGAGTCGATAGGCGCCTCGCCCGGGTCTTCCAGATAGACGTTGCGCACCGCCCCCGCATACTCATAAGCAAACATCAGCGCTTTGCCGCTCTGCACGATCTGAAACGGGTACGGCATGTAGTTGGCGCGCGGTATTCCGGGAAGATAGCAGCGAATCTCCGGGTCACGCTCCAGCCACGCACGACGGTTCTCATCACGTATCGCCCGCGCCTGGGGCGTGTAGGGCAGCGCGCCTGCCTCCACTACGCCCAAGCCGCCGGGAACAGAGCCAACGGCGCCCAGCGCCACCACTTCCGGTGCCGGGATCGGGCCAAAGGGACCGTCCACGAGTGCGTACGCCGCCTGCGCATTGTGCGCCTCAATGTTGGCGTTAGCGGTATTGAGCACTTGCCATACGCCGTTCAGGTCCGGCTTGCCGTTGGGCAGCCGGGGAATGTCAGCAGCCGCCATACCAGCGGCGACGATGAGGCAGAGCGCCAGCAGCAAGCTACGCATGGGTTCGTCTCCTGGACAGGAACATAAGGAAGGCAAGGCCAAGGGCAAGTGCAAAACCGAGCGGCGGCAGCAGGTCGGCCCAGCCCGTAGCCACATAAAGCGCCACCGGCGCTGCCACCCCCAGCAGAAGCGCAACGACCGTCGCCGGAGCCTTGAAGCGAGGCACGAGCAGGAAGACGGACACAGACACCAGCAGCGCTGCCACCGCAACACCTGCGTATACCGCGCCGGCTACCCAATCGGTGTGCCAGGCAGCTACGCAGGCACCGCCGATGCGGCTTTCAGGTGCACAGCGGGCATCCGCGTACCCAACAATCAACTGACTTACCAGCCAACCAGCAGCCAGCGCTGTGGGGAGCGCGAGGACCGCACTGAGCCATCGCAGTAGTGTCATGGTTCAGTTGCCCGCATGTGGGCGTTCAATAGCGCGTTGAACACTTCCGGTTGCTCGAAGTATGGCGAGTGGCCGGCATCGGTGACCACTTCGCAGGCCGCATTCGGCAGGTGCGGCACATAGGACTGCAGGAGCGATGCAGGAAACAGGGGATCTTCCGCACCCGCAATAAACAGCACTGGGCAGCCAAGCGCCTGCGCCTCGTCAAAGCTCACAACATAGCCGCCGAGGGCGCCAAGGTTGGCGAAGCTGAACTGCGTGTTGAAACCATTGATCACCCGGTACAGGCGCACTTTCAATGGATCCTGTAGCGTCGCACGAGACATGGTGGCAATCACCCCGTCGCCACCACTTCCCGTAGAGCTCAGCAGCCCTCGTACGGCGGGTGTCGGGTTGTCGTTGGGAAGCCCTCCCGGTGTCGCGCTCATGGTCAGGCTCAGCACGCGTTCCGGCGCATCCAACGCCAGGCGCAGCACCGTAAAGCCGCCCATGGATTGCCCGACCACATGCGCACGCGCCACCCCAGCCGCGTCGAGAACCGCCAGCGCATCGTCTCGGAATTGTTGCGGGTGACAGGTGGCCGGGTCCGCCGGCGTGCGCGCAAACGTACGGTGATCGAATGTCACGCACCGATAGCCGAGGCCAGCAAAGTATTCGACCTGCTGATACCAGATGCCGGCGTTACCGCCCGCACCATGTGCGAACAGCAGGCCGGTGCCGGCCTCGTCTCCCTCCACCTCGTAATAGATGGCTGTACCACCACTGTCGGCATATGGCATGGCGATGCCCCGGTTTGTCTCAGAGGCGTAAAAGCATACACCACGGCGGCAAAGTGCCCAGTTCGCGTGTACCATCGCCAGAAACGATGTTCCGGGGGATCTCATGAAAGCCGAACAGCTGCGCTCACGGCAGGATCTCGATCTGTTCGAGAGCCTGCTCAAGCACCCAGACGTGAAGCGGGTAAACGAGCAGATCGCCAAGCAGGAGGACAAGGGTAATCTCGGCGTGCGTCGGCACCTGCTGAGCACATCGGTGCGGCTGAGCCGAGCCATGGCAGCGGATCTGCATCGCATAGCGGACGAATGCCGCGAACGCCTCGGTGTGGACATCCCGCTGGAACTCTACGTGTTTCCAAGCCCTAGCTACAACGCGGCGTGCGTGAAGCCCGAGGATGGGCGACTGTTCATCATGTTCTCCTCGTCGCTTCTCGAGGCTTTCGATGCTGCCGAGACCAAGTTCGTAATGGGCCATGAGCTCGGTCATCACCTCTACCACCACCACGACATCCCCATCGGTTACATTCTGCGCGGCCAGACCAATCCTTCGCCCAAGCTCGCGCTGGAGCTGACCAGCTGGTCGCGCTATGCCGAGATCTCGGCAGATCGTGCCGGGGCGCACTGTGCGCAGGATCTCGAGGCCGTGGCGCACAGCCTGTTCAAACTGGCGTCGGGCTTGAGCGGCGGCTACGCCAACTTCAGCCTGGATGAGTTCCTGCAGCAGGTGGACGAGATGCAGATCGAGGATGCGGCACCGGGTCAGGGCGCACCCACCGGCGACTGGTTTCTCACCCACCCATTCTCGCCCCTGCGCGTGAAAGCGCTCAAGCTGTTCGATGAGTCGGAGCTGGCCCGCGCCGGCGGCAAATCCGTCAACGACCTGGAGGTCGGCGTGCAAGGCCTCATGAGCCTCATGGAGCCAAGCTACCTGCAGGCACGCACCGACACTGCCGAAGCGATGCGCCGGCTGTTATTCGCGGGCGCCATCGTCGTGGCCGCGGCAAACGGCGAGATCACCGCGGAAGAAATCAAGGTATTCGAAAAGTTTTTCGGCGATCGCGCCTTCTCCGACAAGCTGGATATAGAAAAGATTCAAAAGGAGCTGCCAGACCGCATCCGCCAGGTGCGCGACAACGTGTCGCTGCCGCAAGCCATGCAGGTCGTGCGAGATCTTGTCACCATCGCGCGTGCAGAACACGGCTCCTGCGAAGCCGAAAAACGTGTGCTTTACAGAATCGCTCGTGAGCTGGGTATCTCCACCAGCTTCGTGGATCAGAATCTGGAATGCGACGTGGAGCTCGACTGATGGTTAATTGGCGCGGTAGAAAACGCAGCGGCAACGTCATCGACGTGCGCGGGCAGCGATCCCCCGGCCGCGGCGTGAAGGTGGGCGGAGGCATTGGCACGGTAGGCATCATCATCGCCATCGTCATGTTTC
>JAUILW010001071.1 GCA_030432795.1 Gammaproteobacteria bacterium | reverse complement strand
AGCCTCGAGGCGCTGTCGGTGGAGAGCTACCTCGCCATCCCGCTGTTCGACTCCGGTGGCCGGGTGGTGGGCCATCTCGCGGTGATGGACGACGTGCCCATGCCCGAGCGACCCACCGACGTTTCGGTGTTCCGCATCTTCGGTGAGCGGGTGGCCGCGGAGCTGGAGCGGCGCAACGTCGAGCGTGCCCTGCGTGCCAGCGAGGCGCGGCTGTCCACCATCCTTTCCCACGCCTTCGACGGCATCGTCGCCATCGACGAGGAATGCCGCATCGTGCTGTGCAACGAGTCGGCGGCGCACATGTTCCGCTGTGACGAGAAGACGGTGATCGGACAGTCCTTCGACCAGTTCCTGACCGAGCCGCTGAAGGCGTTGTTCGCCAGCTTCCGCAACGGCGGCGCCAGCAGCCTGGAGGATCCCTCGCGGTTGTGGGCGGCGGAGAGCCTGACGGCATTGCGTGCCGATGGCGAGGAGTTTCCCATCGAGGTCACCCTGTCCACCTGCGACGATCCCTCCACCGCCGGTGACACCCGTCTGACCACCATGATCCTTCGCGACGTCTCCCTGCGCCAGCAGGCCTACGAGGACCTGGCGAGGCTGAAGCAGACCTGCGACTACTTCCAGTGGGAGTCCACCCGGGAATACACCCTGGACGACATCGTGCGTGGTCACGAATCCATGGAACGCATGCTCGACGACGTGCGGCGCATCGCCCCGCACGACTGCACGGTGATGCTGCTCGGCGAGACCGGCGTCGGCAAGGAACTGGTGGCTCGCTCCATCCATCACCTGAGCGAACGACGCGAGCAGCCGTTGATCAAGCTGAACTGCGCGGTGCTGCCCTCTGAACTGATCGAAAGCGAACTGTTCGGTCACGAGAAGGGTTCCTTCACCGGCGCCACCAGCAAGCATATCGGCCGCTTCGAGCTGGCCGACAAGGGCACCTTGTTCCTCGACGAGGTCGGCGAACTGTCGGCCAGTGCCCAGGCCAAGCTGCTGCGGGTGCTGCAGGACCAGGAGTTCGAGCGGGTGGGCGGTTC
>JAUILW010001070.1 GCA_030432795.1 Gammaproteobacteria bacterium | reverse complement strand
TGTGGCTGGAGCGCCTGGAGATACTCTAGACCACGCATCGGCAGGGCATAGACAGCGTCCGCACTACGGTGGCACATTGGGTAATCGGTTCAGCCGCAGCAGGCAGGTGAGGTGTCATGGCTTCGTTCAATCCCATTTCTCTGGAGCGGGCAACGAAACACGCCAACGCCCAGCGCCTCCAGGACATCGAGATCAGCCACTGGGACCTGTGGCAGAACGATGTGGTGTACCCCTACTTCGAGCGAATGCGCAACGAAGACCCGGTGCACTACGCTGCAGCCAGTCGCTATGGACCTTACTGGTCCATTACCCGTTTTGACGACATCAAGGCGGTCGACCGCAACCATCAGGTGTTCTCATCTGCGAGCGGCATCAGCATCGTCGATACGCCGCCCGATTTTCAGACCACCAGCTTCATCGCCATGGACCAGCCGGAGCACGACACCCAGCGCAAGACCGTGACGCCGGTGGTTGCACCGATGAACCTCGCCAAGCTCGAAAGTGTCATCCGCGCCCGCGCCGGCAGCATTCTCGACGGCCTGCCGCGGGGCGAGACGTTCAACTGGGTGGAACGCGTGTCCATCGAGCTCACCACGCAGATGCTGGCCACACTCTTCGACTTTCCGTTCGAGCAGCGTCGCAAGCTCACCTTCTGGTCCGACGTGGGCACCGGCGGCCGACAGTCCGGGCTCGTGGACACGGCGGAAGAGGCCCGCGCCGCGATGCTGGAGTGTCTGGAAACGTTCACCGGCTTGTGGCGTGAGCGCGAGCATGGCGAGGTGGGTACCGACCTCATCTCCATGCTCATCCACAATCCGGAAACCAAAGATATGGTCAACCGGCCGATGGAATACCTGGGCAACCTGCTGCTGCTCATCGTCGGCGGCAACGACACCACCCGCAACTCCATCTCCGGCGGCGTGTACGCGCTCAACCGCTTTCCCGAACAGTACGAGAAGCTGCGTGCCGATCACAGCCTGATCCCCAACATGGTGGCGGAGATCATCCGCTGGCAGACGCCGCTGTCGCACATGCGCAGAAC
>JAUILW010001069.1 GCA_030432795.1 Gammaproteobacteria bacterium | reverse complement strand
CGAGCGCAGCAGCGCCCAACAGGTGCTGCGCGCAGGACTCTGGCGCCGCTGCCGCCACCCGAACTATCTCGGCGAAATCCTGTTCTGGTCATCCCTTGCGCTGTTTGGCATTGCCGCGGGCGGTGCGTGGTGGGTGCTCAGCGGTGCGGCACTGATGGTGCTGTTGTTCGTTGGTATCAGCATCCCGATGATCGATAAACGCATGCTGGCAAACAAGCCAGCCTACGCTGATTACCGGGCCGCTACCCCGGCGCTTCTGCCGAGGCTGCGCGGGTGAGGCGGTTCTCGGGTTTGTTGCTGCTTTTGGCCTGCGCTTCCAGCTTTGCCGGAGAGATGCTGGTGATCGCCCATCGCGGTGCCAGCGGTGAGCTGCCTGAACACACGATGGCGGCCTATATGCGGGCCATCGAGCAGGGGGCGGACTACATCGAGCCGGACCTCGTTGCCACGCGCGATGGCCACCTCATCGCTCGCCACGAACATCTGCTCGGCATGGAAGATGGCGAGGCAACCACCAACGTGGCCGAGGTGTTTCCTGAGCGGCTGCGTGAAGGTGAGCTGTACGGGCAACCGGTACGCGGGTGGTTCGTGGAAGACTTCACCCTTGAAGAGGTTCGTCGATTGCGTGCGCGGGAACGCATGCCGCAGGTGCGGCCGGAGAGCGCGGCGCACGATGATCGCTACCCCATTCCAACCTTTCAGGAGGTGGCGGCGCTCGCAGCGCGCGCGGGGGTCGGCCTGTATCCGGAACTCAAACAGCCGGAACACTTTGCCGCGCTCGGCATCGATGTTGTGGAACGCTTCCTGGACGAGATCCAGCGAGCTTCGATCGACCCGCACGGCGAGCTGTTCGTGCAGTCGTTCCATCCGCCGACCCTCAGGCGCATTCGCGAGGCTCTGGGGCCGAGCGTCAAACTCGTACACCTGGACCGGGAAGCGCCGGACCTTGCGGAAGTGGCGACCTACGCCAACGGCGTGGGCGTACCCATGACCGTTGCCATGCAGCCGGCATTCCTCATGTCGGCGCACATCTACGGCCTCG
>JAUILW010001068.1 GCA_030432795.1 Gammaproteobacteria bacterium | reverse complement strand
TTGCTATCCCCGTCGGTCCTATGAGAGGAGCAAGGGGAGGGGTGGGGAGGTCAGGCGGCGGCTCGGTGGCGGTGGGCCACGCCTGACGGGACGTTCAGTGTCGGCATGAGGCTCACGTACGCGGAGCCGTGTAGCTCGGCCGGTCTTGGCGCAAGGCCGCGACGCAGGCGGTCAGCGTGCCACTCCTTGAGTGTCATGTCGCTCTTGTCGGTGTTACAGGAACGGCAGGCTGCGACGAGGTTGGTCATGTCGTTGCGTCCGCCTCGACTCAACGGCACGACATGCTCTGGCTCGGGGAGCCCTATGCATGGCTGGTGGCAGTATGCGCATCTACCGCCCTGGCGGTGGTACTGCCTGACGATGTCGGTGTACCGGAACTCGCCGGGCGCATCATGTTCACGGGCTCGGCGCCTGCGTCGCTCGACTCGCCGCGCGCAGAGGCGCGAGCACCAGAGTGAGGGGGTGGAGCCAGCCATCTGGACATACCCACGGCCACACTCTCCGCATGCTCCTGCGATGAACACCGTTCGGGCTTTGGTCGGTGGCTTCCACTCGCAGGTCGCACCCCACGCGATGGCCCAGTGATCCTTAGGCAGTTCCGACGACAGGGGGCCGTGCTTGGTGTAATCGCGGCAGAGGTAGGAGCAGAAGGTGTTCGAGTACTTCCGCAGCTGGGAAGGCTCCTTCTCACACAGGGTTCCGCACGCGTCGCAGGGAACGCTGACCTTGCGGTGGTCGTAGTCCGGGCGGCACGCGTCGCCGCAGTACTTCTGTCGTCCGTGGGTGCGGTCGAACGTGGCGCCGCAGCCGTGGCAGTTGATCGGTGTCATGGCCTGCACCGGGAGCAGGGGAACAGGGTGGCGAGGTCTACCCTTGCCGGGCTGTCGATGTACAGTTCCCAGTCCTCCGCGTTGTAGCGGAGCTCGGCTTGGGGTCGTTCTTCGCCGTGTGGCTCGTCGTGGTCGCTCATGCGCGTTCGCCTCCATGTCGGTGGGTGCAGGTGATGCCCACCACGTCCGGTCATGACTCCGGGCCGTGGGCTC
>JAUILW010000248.1 GCA_030432795.1 Gammaproteobacteria bacterium | reverse complement strand
TTGGGGACGATGCGACCATCGAACGGCATGCAGACCTGCTCGCGGCGTGGTTTGCACCCCGTTAGCGAACCTCGCGGCGCCAGCGGGCGGGGGATGCGCCTGTACCGCTGCGAAATGCCCGGGAGAACGCCACGGCGTCGGAGTAACCCATGAGTGCCGCGATCTCCTCCACGGACTTCTTGGAGTGCAACAGATAGTTCTTGGCGCGGCCGATTTTTACCGCATTGGCCAGCGTTCGAAAGGAGGTCTTTTCCTCCACCAATCGGCGCGCCAGGGTGCGTTCTCCCATGCACAGCATTCTGGCCACGGTCTGCCGTGCGGGCGTTGGTGTGTAAGCCCAGAGAATGTTCGTTACCTGCTTGGCCAGCGGTTCGTCCTCGATGCGCACCTGGGAGAATGCCCGGGCCCTGCGACGGTAGGAGAGAAACAGACGGTCGTCCGCGTGCAGCGTGGGTGTGAGCATCTGCGCTCTCGTGTACGACACCGTCCAAGCCTCCGCATCGAAGTGGGCGGCGCAGCCGAGGTACGGCGTGCTGTCGTACCCGGGGATTGGCGGATTGCCGCGAAAGCGCGCCTCGGCCGGCCAGATCTGCCCGCCACTCAGGTCGTGCAGCATGCGCACGGTGGAAGTCAGGTCGCGCACGACGCAGTAGTTGGATAGGTGTCCAAGCAGTTCCTGGTCCAGGTGAGACGGATGGGTTGCCATCTCGAATTGCAGGTGCAGCCTGTCGTTGTGTTCGTAGAACACGATGCGGGAGTGGCCCCATGTCAGCTCGGGCAGGCGCAACAACTCCTCGGTGGCGGCGTGCAGCGACGGTGCATGCTGTAACGCCAGGCCGAACATTCCATAGCGGTTGATGCCCATCTGGCTGAATTCTGCCAGCGCGAAGGCGGTGAGATTTTGCCCGTCAGCGACGAGGCGCTCGGCAACATGGGCGATGAGGCCGAGCTCGAAGTCGGCGGAAACGACGAACTCCGGGTCGTCGAGCACCTGTTCCGGCAGGCCGGCGCTGCGCAGCAGCGACAGCACAGCGTCTGTCGAAAAACCAGCACGAAAGAGCTGGCTGATCAACGCGCTGATGGTGCGAGGGGAATCCTCGTAGGTGCCCGTGGCGATGATGTTGGGTTTCGTCATGACGTGCGTTGGGATGTAATACGGCGCTCTTGGCGGGTTCTCTTAGGCTCAGCTGACCGAATCTATCTGTATCTGTGGTCTCCGAGCAAGTATGAGTGTTTGCGATTCGAAATAGCGCAAATGAGAAGAAAAAGGCTTACATATTGTCCATATGCGTAATATGAATTGACTGAAATTACGCGGAAGGTACACTGAAGGCTCGCATCGGAACGCTCGCTTGGAAGGAGGCGCGTATGGCGACCACTGCAGAGTACGGGCTCGGCCCGTTTACCTACCCGCGAGGCTGGTTCATGGTGGCCGAAGCCAGCGAGGTGGAAGATGGCAAGGTGTTGCCACTGCGTTTCTTCGGCACGGAGCTTGCGCTCTATCGCGGCCAGAGTGGCAACCTCGTGCTGCTCGATGCCATTTGCCCACACATGGGCACCAATATTGCTCGCAACACCACCTCCTACGTGGTGCTCGACGGTCAGGTCGAGGGCGATTCCGTGCGTTGCCCGTACCATGGATGGCGTTTCGGTGCCGACGGCAGATGCGATGACATTCCTTACCACGACGGCCCCATTCCGCCCAAGGCGCGGCTGACGAAGTGGCAGGTGGAGGAGCGCTACGGCTGCGTGTGGGCATGGCACGATCCGGAGGGTGGCGCACCGGAATATGATCTGCCTGCGGTTCCCGAGTGGGATGATTCGGCATGGGTACACTGGACTATCGATCACCTGGGTGAGCTCGATTGTCATCCACAGGAAGTGCTCGACAACATGGCAGACGCGCCGCATCTGGGGCCTATCCATGGTTCGACGCTGGCCTACTTCGAGAACGAGCTGCGTGATCACGTGATCATCCAGCGCCAGGGTGGTGGCCATCGAACGCTTGCCGCGGATAACACGTTGCTGGAAACCGATACCTTTTATACCGGCCCCGGCATCCTGCTGTCGCGGCTCACGGGCTTTTACGAAGCGCTGATGCTGATCACTCACACGCCGGTGGACGATGGCCGTATCAAGGCCTGGCATGCACTCCTGGTGAAGAGCGAAAACGCCGTTGCTACCGAGGAAGACGTGGCCACAGCCCGGGGGTTTCAGGAGTCGAGCCGGCTCGCATTTCTGCAGGACTTCGAGGTCTGGTCAGCCAAGGCGCCGGTGTTTCAGATCCTGCAGATCAAAAGCGACGGGCCGTTTCACAAGGTGCGCGAGTGGTACAAGCAGTTCTACAACCCGCGCGAAGAAGCCGCCGGGCGGCAGGAGAAGATGAACGGCAAGTACTTCACGCCGTGGCTCGAGCCTGCGCCTGACGCTGTGGTAGCGAAGGGCCGCTACTGATGCACCTTGCCTTCTCCTCAATGAACAACCTCAGCGATCCGCACCCTGCGGACCTGGCTCGAGCGCTGGAGGAGCGGGGCTTCGAGTCGCTGTGGTACGGGGAGCACAGCCACATACCCTGCGCCCGAACCACGCCGTATCCGCCCGGTGGCGAGATGCCGGCACCGTATCGCCGCATGCTCGATCCGTACCTGTCGCTGATGACGGCGGCCAACGCCACCACCAAGCTGCGGCTCGGTACAGGCATTGCGCTTCTGATGGAGCGCGACATTTTCTCCCAGGCTAAGACCATCGCCACGCTGGACCATCTCTCAGGCGGCCGGGTGATGATCGGCACTGGCGTGGGTTGGAACCGTGAGGAGTTTGAGAACATCTGCCCGCACCCGTTCGATAAGCGTTACGCGGTGCTGCGGGAAACGGTGGAAGCAACGCGTCGCCTGTGGCGCGACGACGAGGCCAGCTTCCACGGCGACTACGTGCGCTTCGATGCGGTGTGGCAGGACCCCAAGCCCCTGCAACCCGGCGGGCCGAAGATCTTCCTTGGTGTCATGGGGCCCCTTGGTCGTCAGCATGCTGCCCGTTGGGCCGATGGCTGGTACCCGGTGGACGTAGCACTCCCCGATGTGGCCGCGGAGCTGTCGGCGTTTCGTGAGTTGGTGCGACGTGCCGGTCGCGACCCGGCGGATGTCGAGATCAATCTGCAGATCATGGACACGCAGAATCTCGACAAGCTCAAGCACTACCGTGATCTCGGTGTGGAGCGCGCCACCATCGGCGTCTCCATGGACGCCTGGGACAAACCGGACCGGGTCTTACCCATGATCGACCGCTTCGCTGAGGTCATTCCCGAGCTCACAGCCTGAGCCGTGCCATCGCTTGCCGATTTCGAGGCTGAGGCGACGCTCTGGCTGCAGGCGAACTGCCCGCCGTCCTTGCGGCTGCCACCGAAGTCTCCCGACGATCTCGTCTACGGCGGCCGCCATTTCGTATTCCCGTCGGAGGATGCGCGGCTGTGGTTGCAGCGTGCGGCGGAACGCGGCTGGACAGTGCCTGATTGGCCAACAGCCTATGGTGGCGGGGGGTTGAGCCCGGAGGAGCATTCGGCGCTCAAACGGGCCATGAAGCGCCTTGGCTGCCGGTCGCCGTTGTCGGGGCACGGTGTGTGGATGCTCGGCCCCGCGCTTTTAGAGTTCGGCACCGAGGAGCAGAAACGTGAGCATCTGCCGAAGATTGCTCGGGGTGAGATCCGTTGGAGCCAGGGTTACAGCGAGCCAGGCGCGGGATCTGATCTTGCGAGCCTGCGTTGTCGTTGCGAGGACAGGGGCGACCACTTTCTCATCAATGGCCAGAAATGCTGGACCACCGACGGCCATCTCGCCGACTGGATCTTTCTGCTCGTGCGCACGGACCCAAACACGCCGGTTAAGCAGGCGGGCATCAGCTTTCTGCTGGTGGACATGGCGAGTCCCGGTGTCGAGGCACGCCCGGTGCGCCTGATCAACGGCAGCGAGCACTTCAGCGACACCTACTTCACGGATGTGAGGGTGCCCAAGCAGAATCTCGTGGGGGAGCGCGATGCGGGCTGGCAGGTGGCGAAAGCGTTGCTCGTGCACGAACGCACCATGATGTCGCAGCTTCAGGATGTGGCGCCGAAGCCGCCCATTCCGGTGCTCGAAGCGGCGCGTGCGTATGCGCAGCGCGACGAGCATAACAAAATACTGGACGCATCGCTGCGGCGACGCCTCACCGATCACCGGATGAACGTGCGCGCCCTGGCTCTGGCGCAGCAGCGCGTGTCGGAGGAGGCCCGGGCCGGCACATTGGAGCGCGCTGCCACCAGCTACTTCAAAGCCTACGCCACCGAAGAAGACAAGCGGCGCGATGAGCTGATTTTGACGTTGGTGGGCAGCCAGGGGTTGGGTGTGCGCGGCCCGGGATTCAGCGAGGAAGAAATCAAGACCGGTTGGCTGTTTCTCATGAACCGTTCGCTTTCCATCGGTGGCGGCACCACCGAGGTGCAGCTCAATTTGGTGGCAAAAGCGCTGGGTCTGCCATCCTGATCACCGGGGCGTTGGCAACCGCATACAACGCTGGTGAATTGTCTCGGCCGGCCCCATGATGCGCGCCTGAGTTCACCTTAAGCTCCTCATGGACTGGCAAGCCTGGTTCGTTCTGACCCTGACCGCTGGCACGCTCACCATCCTGGTGGCGCTGCCGAGATTTTCACCTGACGTCGTCCTGATGGGGGCTCTGGTGGTACTTACCGTCACTGGCATTCTGGCGCCTGAGCAGGCGCTTGCCGGTTTCGCCAATCCAGGGGTCATCACCATCGCAGCGCTGTTCGTCGTCGCGGATGCCATCCGCGCGAGCGGTGGTGTGGATTTCCTTGTGCGCAGCGTGTTGGGCGAACCTGGTGGACATCGTCGGGCGCTGGTGCGGCTGATGGTGCCGGTGGCGATGGTTTCCGGCTTCGTCAACAACACACCGGTGGTAGCAGCGCTGATTCCTGCGGTCGGGCAGTGGGCGAAGCGCATCGGTCTGCGTGCATCAGACCTCATGATTCCGCTGAGCTACGCATCGATTCTCGGCGGCACCCTGACGCTCATCGGCACCAGCACGAGCCTGGTGGTGAACGGCCAGTACCGCGCATTGACCGGTGATGCCGGATTCAGCCTCTTCGACCTGGCGCCGCTGGGTCTGATCAATGCGGTGGCGGGTATCACCTTTGTGGTGCTGTTAGGGCCGCTTCTGCTACGGGCGCGCAGGAACCCGAGCGAGACGTTCGCCGACAAGCGACGCTTCACCTTCGAAGTGGCCGTGGCGGCAGATGGGCCGTTGCCTGGGCGTACGATTCAGCAGGCGGGCCTGCGGGCGCTGCGCGACATTTACCTCGCGGAGATCGAGCGCGAAGGTGTGGTGCTCACAGCCGTCGCCCCCGAAGAGGTTCTGCGCGCCGGCGACCGGCTGGTGTTCGTTGGTGAGACCGAAGCGATCGTCGATGTGCTGAGCATGAACGGCATTGTGCCTGCCGTGGGCGCCGAACCTACGCTTGAGCGTGAGTATCCTCAGCGCGTGCTGATGCAGGCGGTGGTATCCACCCGTTGCGAGCTGTTGGGACGCACCATCCGCGGCGGACGGTTTCGCGATCGCTATGG
>JAUILW010000247.1 GCA_030432795.1 Gammaproteobacteria bacterium | reverse complement strand
GCTTGGCGGCATAGCGCAGCGCGCTCATCCGATAGCCGATGGAGGCACTGTACGCGGTGCGATCCACCACGCCCGCACCCCCATCGAGGTCACTCTGTTGAACGGTGAGACCCGCGTGCAGGCCGCTTTCGTCGGCGTAATCCAGACCGAATAGATGTCCAAGGCCCGTGTAGTCGCGGCCGTTGCTGTGCTGGCCTTCCGTAAACAGGTTCACACGGTCGTTGAGTATCCAGCGGTGGCCGGCTGCGATGTTGGTACCGACGTTGTCGAGCATGCTGGTGTAGCCCGCACCGTGCGCGTAGGCGTCGTGCGTCTGGTCGGTGGAATGCGTTACGGTTCCGTAGACGGTGTGGCGATCGTTCAGCTCGTGCTCCAGGCTCGCAAGGATGCTGGAACCGCGGTGGCCGTCGCGTCCTTCGATCTGGCCGGAGGTGCGCTGGGTCAGGTCGATCTTTACACCGGCATGCACCTGGTCGTTGTTGTCGTAGCCTTCGCCGGCTTCCACGGTCATCTGACCACCGCCATACACCGCGATGTTGCGGGTGATCTGATGTTCGTACTGGGCGGCGGCGATCATGGCGTCCGTGGACGGTGCGCCGTTGAGTTCTTCCTCGACGTACTTCGCTTCTGCCGTGGCTCTGCCGCGATCACCAATGCGTCGCTCCACCTGCACTGCGGCTTCAATCTGCTCGAAACGCCCTGCGGCTTCTACATGGCTTGCACGGGCACCGAGGCGCCAGTCTTTGCCGATGGGGATGTGTGTTTCGGCGCCGAACTCGATGACGTTGGTGCCGTCGTCGCGGCGGGCGATAGAGAACTGATCGTCCACATCCTTGTACCAGGCGTTGGTGATCCAGCCCATGCGGCCGCCGAAGTCGGCGGCGTTGATGTGCACATCGACGCTGTACGCGTCGCCTTCCCGGTTGGCGCCGGTGCCCGACAGGTTGGCGAATGACAGGCCGCCGTCGGTGGAGTAGAACCGCTCGGACTGCGTTGCCTCGGTGGTGCCGTACTCGAGCTTCACCCAGCTTTCATCGCCGGCCTTCAGCGTCACGTCTGCCCCGGCAATGGTGTAGTCCTCGGCGGCGCGGCCTTCCTCCACATAGGTCAGGCCCAGGCCGACATGGTCGCCGATCCAGTGGCTGGCGCGGGCGCCGACAGTGGCATGGTTGGCGTCGAAGCCCGTAGGCACGTACTCGTAGTCCACCAGCATGACGGCGATGTTGCCGTCGAGCGCGCCATCGTTGATCAGCGACGGGGCACTCTGCTGGGCGATCTGCATCAGCGGACGGGTGAGGATGATGCGGCCCTGCAGTTCGTCCACTTCGTAGTCTGCAGTGCGGCGCAGCGGCTGGTTGGCGATGACGCGGTTGGTGGCCGGGTCGCGTATCTCCACATTGACTTTATCGGATCCGGGCAGGATGTCTGTGTGCCTGAGGTAATAGAGGCTGCCGCCGGTGCCGAGAAACTCGGAGTGGCCGAGTGCTGTCTGGTTCTCGGAGCCGAACACGGTCGCTGTGGTCTTGTGATCGTCGTAGCGCGTGGTTTCCGTGGAGCGGTAACGCGCGTGCAGACCGTACAGACCGCGGTTGTACTGGATGAGCTCGTTGCCGGTGAGGCCGGTGTTGAAGTTGCCCCATACGGCGCTGGAATTGTCCCAGTCCACGCGCGCGTACATGCGGCCGTGGCTGTTGACGTCGGCAGTCACGGTGGAGTCATCGCCGTACACCGGGTAGTAGCGATCCGGATCCAGACGCCGGAACAGGCTCTGCGGGTCCTTACGGTGGATGTCGTCGAAAAGGTTCTCGATCTCATCCTCGCGGGTGTCCATCTGAGCGGTGATGAGGTACTTGCCGCGCACCTTCCCTTTCAGATAGAACGCGAGCCGGCCTTCCACCAGCAGATCGTCGTCGTAGTGGTCGTCTGCAGCCAAAGGCTCGATGGCGCCAGACACGCTGGCATCCGACACCGTGACATCTGCAAGCGCCACCAGGAACCGGTAGGAGCCGCTTACGGTGAACGGCAACTTTTGCACAACGCGCTCACCGCTCGGGGTGATCACATCCACGTGCAGTTGATGCTCGCCGACCGGCAGCAGGTATTCCACTGCAAACCGATGGCTGCGATCCAAGGGGATGTCTTCACCCTGAATGCGCACCCGATAGTCGGGCCCGACATCGTGGCCTGCAACGCGAACGCGTGAACCGTAGACCGGGATCGTTCTCAGCACGAGATCGTTGCCGAACTGTACTTTTGCCAGCGTCTCCCCGGTGGCCTGATCTTCGGCAGCTGCGATGTGCCCGGGCAGCGTGTCGCGGGGAACCATATGTACCTGTTCGCCATGTTCGCCATCTCCGGTGCTCAGAGTAGCGGCGGATCTCCGGTTGGCGGCGAGGCCTGCGACGGTTGCGTTGTCGGCAACCGGCTGGTCGGGGCCGTGGCCCGCTTTGCTGATATCGACGAGTTTGTCGCCCAGTGCCTGACGGAAGAAGTCGGCGACCACATCGGCGCGGGCGTTTGAGAGCTCATAGTTGTCGGCGAAGATGTGCTGACTGCGTTTGGCGATCGGCTTGGACGAGGTGTGCCCGTCGACCCGTAGCTTCACGTGTGGTGCTGCGCGTAGCGCTTCCACGATGCCGTTGAACGCCGCCAGATCATCGGCGGTGAGATCCGTGCCGAGCTCGCTGAAGTGCGCCACGTGCTCGAACAGGCGTTCACCACCCGCGCCGGGCACGAAGACATAGATCTGATGGTCGATGCTCTGCACGGCTACCGAGGGCTGCCTTCCGGCAGCCGCAAACAGCACTTGCTCGGCATACATGTCGGCGTCCACGAGGCTGATCTGATGGGCATGGGTGCGGTCGTTTCGCCCCTGCCGATCGGTTGCGGTCACGACATACTCGTACCGATCGCCGCTGCGCCCGGACACTCCTGCCGCCTGCCAATCCAGACGGTACAGCGTGCGCTTTTCCTGGCTCGTGTCGATACGAAGCCGCGCCAGAGGGTTCTTGTGATCCGCGTCGCGCACGTCGTAGACATCTACGGTCAACGCGTCGATGAACGCCGCATAGTTGGTGTGGATAGCGAAGCTCGCATTACCACTGATGCGGCCGTCACGCACCGGCAGGTGGCTTGGGCCCAACACGGCGAGGCGCGGGGTAAGTTCGAGTGGGTCCTCGGTGAACCAGATGACGCCGCCGTCATCGGTGCGCACTAAACGGTCTGCGATGAGATCCACGCGCCCCTGATCTTCGATTTTCGCCGCGTCCTCGTACACGCTTGGTTCTGCGCGCTCGATGACCATTACCGGCACGCCGTCCGCGTCACGGCACACGCCCGCCAGACATCCGGCCTCGTCCGCATAGGCGGATGGCACGAAAATCCCAATGATGATGTCGAGAGCGTGGCCCAGCGTGGAAGCAAGCGGCGCGCTGGCTTCGTCGTCGTCGAGCACCGAAATCTGGGCACTGACATCTCGTCCAACAAGCTCACACAGCGCGTCGATGAGGGCCTGTGCTCGCTGCGCTGCGAGCGCCCGATCGCCGGTTTCCGGGTTCGTGTAGGCGTTGATGCGCAGGCGCACGTAAGCACCCTTGTCGAGTTCCGCGGCAAGTGTGCGCAACCCTTCACGGTACCCTGGCAGAATCTCCGCGGAGCCGGGCCGGAAGAACATCTCGGCAATCTTCACGGTCAGCTGCTGCTCGCCGAGGGACGCTTCGGGTAGTTGCACACCGAAATCAAACTGGTTCGCCAGGCCCTGACTTAAGCGTTTGACCCGTGGGTTTTCGGTGGTAACGCGGCTGCCCGGTGGAAGGGTGCGCGCGTCGAGCTTGACGATGTAGTTGCGGCCGCGGTCCTGGAATCCGGCGTCTACACCGGCGATATGGTATCGGCCGTGTGGGTCGGTTTCGATCAGCAGTCCCTCTACGGTAGCGAGCCTCACTCCCGGTATTCCCGGTTCGCTCAAGCCATTGTTGGTGACGCTGATCAGTACCTCATAGCCCGAACGGTAAGCATCGACACTGTATCGGACCGAGAGATCCTGACTGTTCGTGCCGCGCTTCACCGCGCCGCGATGGTTTGTTTGCATACCATCTTCCCGACCAGCAAGTACGGTGCCCTCGCGGCTCGTGACATTTACCTGGGATACAGTGACGGGCGAGGCGTAGCGCAATCGCAGCTGCACGGTGTTGCTGCCGGATCGGTCGTTGACGCTGTATCGCCCGGGAATATCGCCTGCGCGGATGCCTGTACTGACTGGCTGGGTAATGCCGCTGCCTGTAGCGGAGCCGGCTGGCAGCAGCACCGCTTCGATTGGCGGGCTGTTCGACTGGATCATTGGCGTGATGACCACTCCTGTAGCGGTGGCGCTGTCCTGCCAGCCGTCACCATCACGGTCATCGAACACCTTGCCAAGGATGGTCGTCTGCTCGAAGTCGGGGTCGGCCAGTACGGTTACGGAGGCGGTATCTGTATTGCCGATGGGTGCCGGACCGAGGAGCGGTGTTGCGCTGTTGATCTGCTCGCCATGCACCGTGGATGGACCGACGCGCAGCAGATAGCGCAGCGTGCGGCGCTCGGCCGGATCGAGATCGAAACTCGCAAATCGTAGCGTGCGTGCGCCGCTCACGGTGACGGCCTGACCGTTGTCTACGGTTGCGGAACCTGCCACGTAGGTAAAGCCGGCTGGTATGCGATCGTCAATGACCACGCCTGGCAAGGCCAATGCTGTGGTGTTCTCGATGCGCACGGTGTACGCCACGAGCCCGCCAATCTCGCTGGTGCGCTGGTCTGCTTGTTTGATCAGACGCACGGCAACACTCTGTGTGCTCGCGGGGTCGAGGGGAATGTGGTTCCACACCGTGTTGGGATCGCCCAGCGCCAGCGTAAAGCGCACGAAGTAGTCAGTGCTGTCGTTGCCAGTAGGCGCTGTACTTGCGTCGCCGACCTGAACGGGGTCGGCAAGCCCGGTGGGATCGAGCGGCTGTGGGTTGGGCGGCAGGACGGTGGAGTATCCGGCGCTGTAACCCGTGGGTGCGGCGATGACGATGAGGAACGTGTCGTTGGAGGCGCAAGCCGGATCTGCGCCGAGGTTGACGTCGAAGCGGTAGAAGCCATCGTCGCCGGTGGTCTGGTTCTGCTGGCCTGGCAGCAGGCAGGCGTCGGGCAGAGGAACGCCGCTATCGTCGCGTACGAACGAGACGACCACGCCGGCTATAGGCTGACGTGAGTTGCTATCGTAGATGATGCCCGACGGATCGATGGGCAGGTTCTGATCGACAACGATCACTTCCGCCTGCAGCACCAGGCCATCTCTCAAACCGTAGGTCGCGCCGCTGATCGGGTGTATGAGGTGCACCGCGTAGCCGGAACCCGGGGGAAGATTGGTGACCAGGTAGCTGCCATCGGCAGCCACCTGTACATCAACGATGAATCGGCCATCCTGCGTCACGCGAACGATCCAGCCTTCGAGCGGCTGCTCGCCTGCACCGAAGTCGTTGTCGATGTTCGAGTCCAGCCAGGCATTACCCGAGATGCCCGCTACGCCGACGATGGTGCCGGTGTCGGTGGCGATGCCGGTGCCTCCCGTGGACGTGAGCAGGTCGTCGA
>JAUILW010001067.1 GCA_030432795.1 Gammaproteobacteria bacterium | reverse complement strand
TGAAGGTGGAACACGCCGACGCGGGCGGTGACATCTCGCGTGCGATTGGGCCTTATACCCTCGATGACCCCCGCACCGGCGCCGACAGCGAATTTTTCCAGACCTTCAACCGTGGCAAGAAAAGCGTAGCGCTGGATTTGAAAAGCGATGATGGTCGCGCTGCCTTCTTAAAGCTCGTGGCGGGGGCCGATGCGGTGGCCAACAACCTGCGCGGCGACCAGCCTGGCAAGCTGGGTCTCACCTACGATGCACTGAAGTCGACGCGCGCGGACATTGTGTGTGCACACCTGTCAGCCTACGGTCGCGACAACGAGCGGGCTGCGTGGCCGGGATATGACTACCTCATGCAGGCCGAGTGTGGATTTCTCGACCTCACCGGCGAACCTGGCGGGCCGCCGGCGCGGGTTGGCCTGTCGATGGTGGATTTCATGACCGGCACCATGATGGCGCTGGGTTTGGTTGCTGGCGTGCTGCGTGCGCGGGAAACTGGCGTGGGATGTGATGTGGATACATCGCTGTACGATACGGCGCTGCACCAACTGTCGTATCCCGCAACCTGGTATCTCAACGAAGGGCACCACACGACACGCCTGTCCCGCTCCAGCCACCCGAGCGTCGTGCCCAGCCAGTTGTTTCGCACGCAGGATGGTTGGCTCTTCGTCATGTGCCAGACGCCGCGCTTCTGGCAGCGCTTTGCAGAGCTGCTGGGCCACGCGGAGTGGCTGGATGATCCGCGTTTCGCGGAGCCAGCGGCGCGGTTGGCCAATCGGCTGGCGCTGCAGGACCTCATCGATTCAGCACTCGGCGAGCGCCCCACCGACGCGTGGGTGGCCCTGTTGAGCGGCGAGGTTCCCGTTGCCCCGGTGTACGATATCGCGCAGGCCCTCGACAACCCGTTCGCGGCACAGGTAGGCATGCTCAATCGCGTGGCGCATCCGGCGATGCCGGAAGGAATGCGCATGCTGTCCGGACCGATACGCGTCAATGGTGCGCGCGGCGCTGATGCGCGGGCACCATGGCTTGGCGAGCACAACGCGGACATGCTGG
>JAUILW010001066.1 GCA_030432795.1 Gammaproteobacteria bacterium | reverse complement strand
AACAGGGATGCAAGGCCCTGTGCAAGAAGGAACCAGGTCAGTGCTGCATCGCTGCGCTCCCGCGCCAGCACGACGAGCAGTGGCGCCGCCAGAGCGGTTCCCGTGAGCAGCGCACGCGCAGTAACAAAGTCTCTGAACGGTGCATCATCGCGCAGCAGCGACACCGCTGCGAGGGCTTCGCGCAAACCGTTTCTGCCGCCATCGGTGGCGCCAGGAGCTTCATCGATGCGGGTGAAGGTCACGCCCGCTATTGCCCAGAACGCCGCGCCAGCAAAAACCAGACCCACGTAGGCGCTGGTGCTTGCGTCCAGTTGAGACAACAGAAGCACACTAAGCAGCGTGCCGAAGCCTGCAACGCTCGCCGCCAACCCGCCGAGCCGCCCGCGACGCGTTTTCGGCACCGTTTTGCCAATCACGTCTTTCGACGCCACCGAGCAGAACCCCCGGGCCAGACTGAAAACCACCACCGCGGCCAGCACTGCCAATCCCGCAACCAGCTCGTCGAAGACCAGTACGCTTACCGCAACAGCCACAAGTGCCAACGCCTGCACGAAGGCGCCCCCAGCATAAAACCACTTGCGTACGGCAAACCCGCGCACCCACTGACCGATGGCAAGCTGCGGCAGCATCGAGCCACTCTCACGAATCGGCACCAGCATGGTGGCAATCCATCCAGGCGCACCGGCGGCTGCGAGCAGCCAGGGAATGGTCGTTTTGGTGTTAGTGATTGCCTCAGCGAGCTTTCCTAACGCCGCAGAGCTGGCATTGCGGAAAAAGTTCGCAGGTACATTCGAGCAAGCTGCGTCGGATATGTCCCTACACACCCGCGCATCCTCTTCCTCATAGAGTGCATCGTAGAGTCGTTCTGCACTGCGGTTGAGCAGCCCTTCGCTCACCGATCAACCCTGGTCCGTATCCCGGCCATTGCGCCGCTGCCGATTACCGCCCGACGTACACCGGCGCCCGCTTCTCCAGAAACGCCGCCACGCCCTCCTTCGAGTCCTCGGTCTGCCGTAACCGCTGAATCTGCTCGCTGGCCCATCTGCC
>JAUILW010001065.1 GCA_030432795.1 Gammaproteobacteria bacterium | reverse complement strand
TCGATCGTCGTCGAGGACTGTGCCGGGTTCGGGCTTGCCGCGCCCAGCGCCGCAGCCATCGTTGCGCCTTCGCGCATGTCGACAACTGCGATGTTCGAGTACGCCGAGCTGCCGTCCAGATCTACCATGCGCAGACGGTACTCGTAGACTGCGTCGTTGCGCAGACCCGAGACGTCGTCGTAGCTGTAGCTCAAAGGACGCGTGCTCGTTCCGGCGGCATCGCGGGCGCCGATCACGCTGAAGGCATCGCTGCCCTGTACGCGGCGTTCCACGTCAAAGCGTGCGCTGTTGCGCTCGCTACGCGTTTCCCACAGTACCTGTACCTGGCCGCTGCCGACTTTCTCGGCTACAAAGCCCGCCAGTTCAACAGGAAGAACGTTGCCGCCGTTGTTTTCGAACTCGTCGAAGCTGCCGCGCAGAACGCGCTGAACGCCCGAGGCATCCAGTTCCGTCGCGCGACGGCCGAAGTGACGCCAGTCAACACCGTAGTAAATCACGTTGTGATTCAGGCCGTTGACCGTTACACCCATCGTCTCGGAGCCCGAGTTCTGCACTTCGGCGTAGCGATACGCCGTCGAGGCCGAACCGCGCGTGTTCTCGTCGGAGTACACGTTCAGCAGCGAAGGCTGCGGGTTGATGTCGGCAACCAGACCGTTGTCGAACGTCGTGTTGCGCAGCACTTCCTGGAAGTTCAGCGAGACATCCACACCGACAACCTCGCGGTTGTTGTAGTCCGGCAGCCACGGCGTGCCCGGAGGCGAGACGTACTCGCTGCGCAGCACTTCGTTGACAAATGCCTGGTCGGTCACCACGCCTTCACCCACGTGCAGACGCGCAGCTTCCTGGCTGGCTACCAGCAGGTTCTTCTTCGCATACAGTTCACCGTCGTTCAGGAAGGCGCGCAGCGAGGCGCGCTCCTGGCGGCTGAACGCGTTCAGGTCGTGCGACCAGATCACCGTCCGGTAGCACTCGTAGTTCACACCGTAGGGTTCCCACGAGCCGCGTTCCAGCACGTCGAAGTCGTTCAGTGTCGCGTCGTCCAGATTC
>JAUILW010000246.1 GCA_030432795.1 Gammaproteobacteria bacterium | reverse complement strand
CGCCATCCACCTGCAGCTGCCAGAGTTCCGACTGCAGCGCCAGTTTCTGTGCGTCCACATCCACCACGATGGACGCCGTGCGGTCGTAGCCCGACCCGGTGGCCTGAAACTCGAATCGCCCCGGTTGCTCGCGATCCGATTGAGCGGCTTCCCCGGCTGCCTGCCAGCCGTCGTTATCCGCGGTGAAAGTAATAGCGATACCATCAAGGGCCAACGGCGGGTCGACCAGCACGACACTGGCCGATGCGACGCTACCCGCGGCCCCAAAGCGAGGCGCCTCGAGAGTGCCTGTGATGCGCATATCGCCGGTTACCGTACCTTCCAGCGTATCGACCACTTCGAGCGTCGCGGCCAGCGCCTGCAAGTCGCGGGTCTCAAGGGTAAGCAGACCATCGATCGGCGCCTGCAGGCTGTAACCCTCACCGCTGAGCGCCAGCTTCGCTGCGAGCGCGGGGTCGTCTACCTCCATGCGCGCTTGCCACTGCAAGCCCCCGAATTGCACATCTGCCGTGACGCCACCCAACAGCTGGCCGCCCTCGAGGTCCGCGAGCACCCCGCTCCAGCCGCCACTACCCACCACAGCCGGGGCATCCAGAGCGCCATCGATCCGCAGATGCAGCGCCAACGGCCCATGCGCCTCCAACGGCGCACCGGCGAGTGCCGACCAGGCAGCCAGATCCGCAACGTCGATGTCCAGATTGCCAGCGATCTGGCTGTCGCGCTGCAGCCCACCCTGTAACACGCCGCCGACGGAGAAGTCCGGCTGCTCGCCGGTCAGCGAAACTCGCCAACGCGCACCCTGAAGCTCACCCTGGAGAGCGAGCGGTGGCAACGCCTGCTGCTGATCGCCATTGCGAAGTTGCAACCCGAACACACGCGCATCGCCGCGCACAAACCAGTCCTTCTCGCGCCGCGCCAGCCAACGGCCTTCCAGGCGCGTCGGTCCGGTGAGCGCCGACGGTAACCCAAGCGCCTGCAAGGACGGCTGATCGACAAGGATTCGCCCCACGAGTTCCGTCCGCTGGCTGCCCACGAGCGCACGCTCCACACACACCTCTCCACCACCGGACCAGCAGTGCGCATTCACATGCCAGGTACCCTCATCCGTGCGCGAGATCGTTATCACCTCGCCACTGTGCCAGCTGCCAACCGGCGTGGTCAGCAACGCACCAGCGTGTAAGTTCACTACCGGCGCTGACGACAACCCTTCTACGTCTCCCGCCAGGTCGATGCCATCTGCCGTAAGCTTGAAATCCGCACGTTGCAGGTTGCCAGTTACAGACAGCTGCGGATTCAACACCCCACCCGCCTCAACCCCCGCCCGTCGCGCCTGCACGTTCACATCCAACACCCGATCTCCAACGAGCCGAGCACGCGCTATCAGACCTTCGACGAACGGGCCATTGGCCAAGCCTTCGGCCTCCAACAGCCAGTCCGTGCCGTCGGGCCGCGCCAGCACGGCCAGTTGCACGTCGTGTTGTTCGATGCTGCTGCCAGCGCGCACCCGCACCTCCTCCGGTGCTGCCGTGCCCTCGGTGTCAATCTCGAACCCACTCCAGCGGTGCGTGAGATCGAACGCAACGGGCCAGGCTTCGGGCAGCATCACCTGACCTTCGCTGTGCAGCGCTGCTCCGCCAACCCCCTCGAGCGTGTGCTCCAAGCGCACGTGCCGACGATCACCGCTCAGCACCAGGGTGCCGTCGAGCTGCTCCCACGACCATCGCCCTTCCAGCGCGACCGGCCCGTCGTTGGCAAGTGCAACGTTGCCTCGCGCGCCAAGGGCGGCGCCCTGCACGCTTACTGACGCGTGACGGAGATCGAAGCTGCTTGCGCACCAGCAACCGGCAAGCGACGCCGAGTCGAGCTGCAGCCCGTCGATCTGCATTGTCCGTACTTCGGCATGATCGACCTCGATCGCGAGCGGCAGTTGCGGCAGTGCAATCCGCCAGGGCGGTTCCGCAGAAACAGCTTGCGAAGCCGTTTCGATGGTGAGGTCTCGAGCTGTTACGTGGTCGACCCACAGGGTGGGTTCGTCCAGAAGCAGACCGAATACGGACACCTCCACGGATAGATCCGACAGTTCGAGCGTCAGACCTTCCTGCGCATAGCGTATGGTCTCGGCAGACCAGCCTCCCGCCAGCGTCCCCGCAACGCCATCAATGACAAGACCGTCAACACGTTCGACGAGAAATGCTACCGCCCAGCGGCTCGCCTGCTCGCTACGCACGAGCCACAGGAGAAGCAGCATGCTGAGGAGCACGATGAAGGCGAGCGACAGCAGAAACCACTTCAGAATGCGCATCAGATATCCGGGCCGATAGACAGATGCAGACGCACGACCTGCGCATCGTCGTCCAGGGGATGCGCCAGATCCACACGGATCGGGCCGAGCGGCGAGTACCAGCGCACACCAAAGCCCACACTGCTGCTGAACTCGGCAGCGTCGTCCCAGGCCGATCCGGTATCTGCGAACAATGCCGCCGACCAGTTCTCCCGCACCGGAAAGTCGAACTCCACAGAGCCCACCGCCAGGCGGCTGCCGCCCCTGTTGTCGCCGGCAGCATCCTCAGGGCCCAGCTCATCCAGTGCGTAGCCGCGCACACTGTTGTCGCCGCCAGCGAAAAACCGCAGGGTTGGCGGCAGCTCGGCAAACGCCTGCTGCCAGCTGTAGCCGACCTGGCCGCGCAGGATGAGCCGGGAATTCCACGGCAGCGGCAGAATCTGTTTGGCACCGAGCCGCACCTGTGCCACGTCGTTGTCGGATAGCAGCGCTTTCGCACCGACTTTGACATCGACAGACACCGAACGCCCCTGGCGAGGTCGCCGTGCGTCGATGGACGACGTATAGGTGAGGTTGTGCCCGAGCAGCAGAAGCTGGGCGCGGCCTTCTTCCGAAGACACGTCAAAGTCTTCTACCAGGTAGTCGAGCGACACCGTCTGCGTCCACCGACGGCCAAGACGCTGTGTGCGATGCAGGCCGATGGTCAGGGAGTCGCTCTCGGCGCTGTCCGTATCGTCGTAGCCGAGCTTGCTCTCGAGCGTGTACCACTGATGGCTGGGGTCGCCGTAGGGCCAGCGGTAGCTGGCGCTGACATATCCCTGAACGGGGCTCACCAGACTGTCGAGGGCTGCGCGGTGTCCGTCATCGCCAAGGTATCGGGCCTGCATGCGCCCACGCAGGCGTGGACCCGTATCCGTTGCAAAGCCGGCACCGCCGAGAACCGACCATTTCGTTGCCGCCTCCGCGAGCACATGTACAGGCACGACGCCCTCCGCGCGCTCGGCAACCGCCGGCTCCACCACCACCCGGCGGTAGTAATCGCTGCCGAGCAGGCGGCGATAGGTCTCGAGGAGGGCATCGCGGCTGTAACTCTGTCCGTCGGCGACGGTCAGGTAACGACGAAATAGCGTTTCGTTCAGCACGTTTTGCTCGGTAGTCACCGCACCGAACCGGTAGCGGACACCACTGTCCAGCACCCAGGCAACCCGCGCGGCAGATGCCTCGACCGCCACAGTCGCGGACGTCATTGCCGCATCCAGATACCCAGCCTCGTGAACCCGGTCGAGCAGCGCACGCTTACTACGCTCGTAAGACTCGGGGACGAAGGGCTGACCGACCTCCGGCAAGCCGCTGAACACCAGTTCCTGGCGCGCGGGATCATCCTTCAGGTCACCAAGCAGCTGCACGTCCACTTCGCTCAGGATGGCACGCGCCCCAGGATCGACGCGCACCTGCAGTTCCCAGCAAGCATCGTTACGGGATAACGTCACATCGAACGTACCGTGAAAGTATCCGAGCGCATCCAGCGCGTCGCGCACACGGCGATCCGCATCCCCGAAGCGCCGCTGCACCCGCCGCCAAGGGGCATCGCAGGGCGGTACGCCGGCACCAAGGTAGGCCTCCACCGCAGACCGCGTTTCGCCGTCCGACGCTTCGATCGTCACTTCGCCCATCGCAAGAGCAGCCAGCAACAGGCACAACCCACCCAGTAGAAATCTCATCCGGTCGGTTTAGGCTCAGGTGGGTCCGGTTCAGGTTCTGCGGGTCGATCACCCAGCAGTTCGTCCACGGGGAAGCTCGATGCCGCGCGCAGCCCCGCAACCGTGCTGAGGTTACGTAAGCTCTGACGCGCGGAGCTTACGAAGGCGCGAACAATTCTCGGCTCGTCCACCTCTCCGTCTTCCTCGACGAGGCTCAGCCGGTGCAGGGCGTAGATGCCCACCAGCGTGGCGAAGAGGAAAAAGAAGTCCCAATGGGAAAAGTGCATCGCCTCCAGCGCGATCTCTTTGCTGGCACTGGCCCAGTGCAACGTCAGTGACAGCTCCCACGTGGCAAACAGGTCCGCAGTCACACCACCGATGAGCGCAGCACTTCCCGCCGCCAGCGCGTTCACCATGGCGCCTGCCGCCAGAAACGGCGTCGCATCGCCCTGCGGGGCGAGCTTCATGGCGATGTTGCCACCGGCCAGGTTCACCCCGGCGCTGGCGATACCGGTGGCGATGTGTATGGCGATCAGCAGCGGCACGGTGCCTGCATGCATGTCGGGCATCGTGGTGAAGGTCCAGGCGAATATCGCCACCACGAACATCGAACCGCACACCCGCAGCACCGCTTTGTTGGTCGACACATCGGCTATGCGCCCCCAATTGGTTACCGTCAGGTAGGCCGCAATCTGGCTGAGCGTCGCAAAGCCGATCACCCAGACCAGATCCAGCTCCATGCGTTTGAGCATGTGTACCGTGAAAAACGGTGCCGCCAGGTTGATGGCGAAGTTCCAACTCGCCAGGAAACGGATCAGCCGCTTGTAATTTTTGTGCCGAAACGGGCTGCGCAACCGCGTCAGCAGCGGCTGTGGGTCATGCGACGCCATCGGCGGCTCGACGATGTGTCGGGCGGCGAGCACGGCGTAGGCGCCGCCAAAGAAGGCGAGGCAATAGACGATGCCGTAGGCCACCGTCACCGGGTACGGCGCCCAGGTCTTCCAGGCATCCACCAGACCGGCGGCCAGGAGGCTCAGCACGATACCCACGGCAATCATGCTCCGCTGGCGCCCTGAGAACACCCGCCCCATCTGCCGATCGGGCACGAGATCCCGAATCCAGGAGTTCCAGGAGCAGCTCAGAAAGGCGCCCGCCACATAGCGCACGGTGAACGCCACCAGGATGACCGACAGCGCCGCTGCGCCGTCCAGAAACCAGGCCGCCGCAGCAATCACCAGCAGCATCGGGCGCGCCACCCACCCGCTCACCAGGTAGATGCGTTTGCGGGCTCGCAGCCGATCCACCGTGTAGACCGCCGGAAGTTGCGCCAGCTGCGCCAGATGTGGCACGGCAGCGAGCGCGCCGATGACCGCGTTGGAGGCGCCGAGCTCCACGGCAAGCGCCGTCAGAAATGCGCCAACGGCAAGGGTCTCCATGGCCTGGATGCCCACACCATTGCGCACGATCCATTTTTCGCTGCGTGCGAGCGCGTCTGAATATTGGTCGGTCGCTTCCACCGGTACTTCGATCTTGTGCGGGAGCGTGAGTTTAGGCCTCCCCCGCTACTTGCGATACGAAGCGAGGCGGAATGTCATCTATATGACCACACCAGATGCCTGAAGGTCACATCTGCTC
>JAUILW010001064.1 GCA_030432795.1 Gammaproteobacteria bacterium | reverse complement strand
CGTCCGCGCCACATCGGCTTCGAGTTCATGTATCAGTTCTGATACCGCTTGACTCGAGTGACTCTGAAAAGCCCAGCTTAGCTGGGCTTTTCTTTGTCCGTGGTTTCTCTGACTTTTCCTGACATTCCCGGAGGCATCATGACCATCGAAGAGCTCCTGGAAATCGAAGCGATCAAACAGGTTCGCTACCTGTACTCGCACTACTACGACGGAAACCGGCTCGACGAGCTGGTGGATCTCTTTACGGATGACGCGGTGTGCGAATTCGGCGAACCGTTCGGCGGCGACTGGGTGGGTAAGGCGCAGATCCGTGCCAACTACCATCGCTTCCTGTATGGCAGCGGCCGTGCAGTGCACTCGCAGATGCACGCGGTCACCAACCCGTGGATTCGACTGCGCAGCGAAGGCGAGGCCTGGGGCCGCTGGTACCAACTCAATCTAAATGTTGCTGAGGGGGCGGAGAACCCGCTGACTCTGTTCGGCATCTATGACGATGTGTACCGTAAGGTAGATGGTGATTGGAAGATTCACCGCACACGCATCGACTTTCTATGGCCGCGACGCGAGTTCTATGGGCTGCGCGACGAGGCCTGAGGCACGTAGGGAGGATAGACATGTCTGCTGGCGACAACGAACCCCGTAACAAACAACTGCTGCTCAAGCGCGTACCCGAAGGGATTTCCGGCCCTGAGGACTTCGAGGTGCGGGATGCACCCGTTCCTGATCTGCGCGACGGCGAGTTGCTGGTGCAGGCGCACTACTTCGGCGTGGATGCGGCGTTGCGTCTCATCACCCGCGATAGCGATGAGTTTCTTTTTCGCGTGAAGCCTGGCGATATGGTGCACGGCTCCATGGCCGGGCGTGTGGTGCGATCCCGTCATCCGCAGTTCGCCGAAGGGGAGTATGTGCATGGCTCGCTCGGCATTCAGAACTTTGCCGTGAGCAACGGCGAAGGCCTGGAGCGTTGCGATCTGACGCAGGCGCCGCTGGGCGCCTGGCTGGGTGGCTTCGGCGTGTCTGGCCTTACTGCCTATTTCGCCGTCACCGA
>JAUILW010001063.1 GCA_030432795.1 Gammaproteobacteria bacterium | reverse complement strand
CCATGCACGACGCCGTGCACGCCTTAGCACGCGAGGATGCGCAGCTTTGCGGTGTGCGCCTCTACGTGGAACGCGACAACGCGGTCGCGCAGCGCACCTACATCGAGATGGGTATGCACGAAACGCACTACAGACTCTTTGAGGAAGCACCACGCTGACGGTCTCGGTTTTCGCGGATAGCACGCCGCGGACGACGCCCCCACGCTGAACGAAGGTGGCTGACGAGTGGAGGCGTCATGCTGCGCAATCCGATCTTCTGGTTCGTCGCACTGTGCGCGGGTGTGTGGGTCGTATGCGCCATCCACCCGCACGATCGACAAACCTGGCTGCTGGAGCAGATCGCCACAGCGCTGGCAATCGCAACGCTGGCCGGAATACGCGGCGTTCGATGGTCTGTCACATCACTGGGAGGATTGGCGCTCTTGTTCGTCGTGCATACGGTGGGCACGCACTACACTTACTCCCTCACGCCGTACGACGCCTGGCTGCAGGCGGCGACGGGCCTTTCGGCGGCAGACCTCTTCGGCTGGCAACGAAACCATTACGACCGCTTCGTGCACTTCCTCTGGGGCTTGTGCATCACGCTGCCAGCGTACGAGTTTCTGCGCCAACGTCTGGGGCTGACACGGGTCGCGGCGAGCCACGTGAGCCTGCACCTCGTTCTTTCCACATCGGCGATCTATGAACTGCTGGAATGGTCCGCCGCGGTAGTGTTCGGCGAAGGCGGCACGGCTTACCTGGGCACTCAGGGCGACCCCTGGGACGCCCAGGCAGACATCGCCATCAGCATTGCTGGCTGGACGGTGTGCACTGCGGTGCATCTGGCAGCGCACACCTGGAGAAAGCGCAGTCCGGATCACTAGATCTTGCCGGACATCTCCTGATTCACCGTTGGAATGCGCATCACTTCCTGCACCCGCCTGTGCTCCTGTTCGATCTCGCGCGCAGTGCGGCAACGCTTCTGCTTGACGTGCGAGCCCAACCATTTCTGCTCAATGCAGTACTGAACCGTTTGCGATTGAAAGTCTGCATTGCGCTCGACTGACCGG
>JAUILW010001062.1 GCA_030432795.1 Gammaproteobacteria bacterium | reverse complement strand
TTCGAGCGCACCAAGCCGCACGTGAACGTCGGCACGATCGGCCACGTTGACCACGGCAAGACCACGCTGACGGCTGCGCTGACGAAGGTGGGCGCCGAGCGTTTCGGTGGCGAGTTCAAGGATTACTCCGCGATCGACGCGGCGCCGGAAGAGAAGGCGCGCGGCATCACGATCTCGACCGCGCACGTGGAATACGAGTCCGAGACGCGCCACTACGCGCACGTGGACTGCCCGGGCCACGCGGACTACGTGAAGAACATGATCACGGGTGCGGCGCAGATGGACGGTGCGATCCTGGTGTGCTCGGCCGCTGACGGCCCGATGCCGCAGACGCGCGAGCACATCCTGCTGGCGCGCCAGGTCGGCGTTCCGTACATCGTCGTGTTCCTGAACAAGGCCGACATGGTGGACGACGCCGAGCTGCTGGAGCTGGTGGAGATGGAAGTGCGCGAGCTGCTGAGCAAGTACGACTTCCCGGGCGACGACACCCCGATCGTGCACGGTTCGGCGCTGAAGGCGCTGGAAGGCGACCAGAGCGAGATCGGCGTGCCTGCGATCCTGAAGCTGGTGGAAGCGCTGGACAGCTACATCCCGGAGCCGGAGCGCGACATCGACAAGGCGTTCCTGATGCCGGTCGAGGACGTGTTCTCGATCTCGGGCCGTGGCACGGTGGTGACCGGCCGCATCGAGCGCGGCATCATCAAGGTGGGCGACGAAATCGAGATCGTCGGTATCCGTCCGACCACCAAGACGACCGTCACGGGCGTTGAGATGTTCCGCAAGCTGCTGGACCAGGGCCAGGCGGGCGACAACGCGGGCCTGCTGTTGCGCGGCACGAAGCGTGACGACGTGGAGCGTGGCCAGGTGCTGGCCAAGCCGGGTTCGATCACCCCGCACACGCAGTTCGACGCCGAGGTGTACGTGCTGTCGAAGGACGAGGGCGGCCGTCACACGCCGTTCTTCAAGGGCTACCGTCCGCAGTTCTACTTCCGTACCACCGACATCACCGGTGCCGTGACCCTGCCGGAAGGCGTGGAGATGGTGATGCC
>JAUILW010001061.1 GCA_030432795.1 Gammaproteobacteria bacterium | reverse complement strand
GCTCCATGGCGGCGTACATGATGTCCGTCCAATCTTCCAGCGTGACGATTCGGAACAGCGACAGCAGGGATATGCCAAGGTTACGCCAATGGGTCGGGTCCACTTCGTGGAACAGGTGGAATCCAGCAACAGCGTAGACGTAGAAGAGGATCGACATCAGCAGTACCACATGCCCCATGCTTGGGATCGAGCGCACCAGGGTGGCGACGATCAGCCGCAGCTCCGGCAGCGCTGAAACCAGGCGCAGCACACGAAGTAGCCTGGCCAGCCTGGCGATGGTTGCAAGCTCTCCGGTAGCGGGCAGCAGCGACACGGCAATGACGGTGAAATCGAACACGTTCCAGCCGTCGCGGAAGTAACGCAGCACATTGGGCGCCAGCGCCAGCATCTTGATCAGGGCTTCGATGATGAAGATGCCGAGGAATACCTGGTTCAGTAGATGAAACACGCTGCCGTAGCGTGCGGTCAGGTCGGCAGACGTATCCAGACCGATGACGATGGCATTGATCACGATCACGGCGGTGATCGTGTGGCCGAACCAGCGGCTGTAAACGATCTGGCTGGCCCAGCTCATGGTTCGACGAACCGATTCTCAGCCAGCGCCGCGGCGCGGAACATGGCGCGTGCTTTGTTCAGGCTTTCTTTCCACTCCAGCCGGGCAATGGAGTCTGCGACCACACCGCCGCCTGCCTGGATGTGCAGCACGCCGTCTTTGACGATGCCGGTGCGGATGGCGATGGCCATGTCCATGTTGCCGTTCCATGCGAGGTAGCCCACCGCGCCGCCGTAGATGCCGCGCTTCACAGGCTCCATCTCGTCGATGATTTCCATGGCGCGGATCTTCGGGGCGCCGGACAGCGTGCCCACGGGCAGCGTTGCACGCAGCACATCCATGGCGGTTTTGCCGGGCAACAAGCGGCCGACGACATTGCTGGAGATGTGCATGACGTGTGAGTAGCGCTCCAGCACGAAGCGTTCCGTAACCTCTACAGATCCGATCTCGGCCACGCGGCCTACGTCGTTGCGCCCGAGGTCGATGAGCATCAGGT
>JAUILW010000245.1 GCA_030432795.1 Gammaproteobacteria bacterium | reverse complement strand
ACGTGGAGGAAGTTGCAGACCGGTTCGGTGTAACGCCCTTGTGCCGCTTCAATCACGAGGTCGCCTCCCTGGAGTGGCGCCACGAGCACGGGCGGTGGCGGGCAACGTTGCACAACGGCAGAGTGTTTGAAGCACGTGTTGTCATCAGCGCCATCGGCATGTTCAACGACATTGCGCTACCCGACATCGACGGGCTGGAGGATTTTGCCGGTACTCAGTTCCACACCGCCCGTTGGCCGCGTGAGGTAGATCTTGCCGGCAAGCGCGTCGCGCTGATCGGCAGCGCCGCGAGTGCGGTGCAGACCGCTCCGGAGATCGCGCCGGTGGTCGCCCAGCTCGATCTCTACCAGCGCACGCCGCAATGGGTGGTGCCGAAGAGAGACGAGCCCTTTACGCCCGAGGCGCTGGCCCGCTTTCGCAGCGAGCCACGTGTCGCGGAGGCGTTACGTGAAGATATCCGCCGCGAACTGGAGCGGGCAATTCTGTTTGACGACGAGGGCCTGAACGCGCGCTCGCAGGCGGCTGCCTTGCAGAACATTCAGCTGGTGGAAGACGAAGATCTGCGCACGCGTCTCACGCCGGACTGGTCTTACGGCTGCCGGCGGCCCCTGCTCTCCAACAAGTACTACCCCATGTTCAATCGCAGCAACGTGCGGCTCGTGGATGAGGGCATCGAACGGATCGTCGCCGACGGCGTCGTCCTCTGCGGCGGGGAGCTACGGCCGGCGGATGTGATGATCCTTGCCACGGGCTTCGAAACCACCCGTTTCCTGTCTGCGCTCGATGTCACCGGCCGCGCCGGCCTGCATATCCGCGATGCGTGGACCGATGGCGCGCAGGCTTACATGGGGATCACCGCTGCAGGATTCCCCAACCTGTTCATGCTCTACGGGCCGAACACCAACAACAACTCACTGATCACCATGCTGGAGCTGGAAGTCCGCTATTCGGTGCGGCGCATCCGGCGCCTTCTCGCCACGCCTGGCGCCTGGATGGATGTCACCCCGGCGGCAATGGCCGCCTACAACGTGCAGATGCAGCGTGACATCGACGGCATTGCTGTGTGGGGCAGCGATTGCCGCGGCTATTACCGGGCGGCATCCGGCCGCAACGTCACGCAGTTTCCCTACACGATGACCACCTTCGAGCGCATGCTCGACGTGGAGGACGACGGGCACTACGAATTCGGTACGGCCTGATCAACCCTTACCGTTGTGCCCAGCCGCCGGAGAACGGAATGGCCTGGCCGACGAAGAAGTCTGCTTCGTCGCTGGCGAGAAACAGCGCAAACAACGCATCCTCCTCCTCACGAGCGAGGCGGCCCAGCGGCACCTGACGCGCCAGCGACTTCTGGAACGTTTCCTTGGCGCGCAGTTCCGGCGGATAGTAGGCGGGGTTTTCCACGTAGTTCTGGGCGATGAGGTTCACCTGCACGTTGTGCGGCGCCACCTCCACCCCAACCGACTGCACGTAACCCACCTGCGCTGAGCGGGCGGCGCTGTAGGCGGCGACAGTCTTCAGGCCGCGCATGGCCACGGCACTGCCGTACACCACGATTTTCCCCGCACGCCGCTCGATCATCTGCGGCAGCACCGCCCGACACAGCCGGTGCAGCGGGTGCACCATCATGTCGAAGCAGGTGGCCCAGGCGTCATCGCCGAGCTCCGTTACCGGCGTGCCGGAGAAGTTGGGAGAGGCGAGGTTGCCGATCAGCACATCGACGTGGCCAGCCGCCTGCACGGCAGCTTCGCAGGCGCCGGGTTGCGTCAGGTCGCGACGATCCATGATCACCTCGGCCCCTTCGCGGGCGAACACCGCTTCGGTAGCGCTACCCATGTACGCGTCGGCCTGGGTGATCAGAACCCGCTTTCCGATAAGCCTGCCGCCCATGCCGTCTCCCTCCGTGACAATCTGCTGCGCAGCCGGGAGAATACCCGACTTCTTGGGGCAGGGGAGCGGGTCAGCGGTGGAGGTCGCACAGCTCATCGTCAGCGGTGTGTCGCAGGGCTGCGTGTACGGCCTGATCGCGCTCGGCTTCGTGCTCATCTACAAAGCAACCGAGATGGTCAACTTCGCACAGGGCGATGTGATGATGCTCGGCGCCTATGTGGCCATCACCTTCACCGTGCTCTGGGAGTGGCCGTTTTTCTGGGGCGTGCTCGCCGCCATCATCGTCATGGCGCTGGTCGGCGTGCTGCTGGAGCGACTGCTGCTGCGGCCGATGATCGGCGAGCCGCATTTCGCCGTGCTCATGCTCACCATTGGCCTCGGTTTCGTATTGCGGGCGTTGGTCGGCGCCATCTGGGGCAATGCGCCTCGGGCGCTGCCCACGCCCTACAGCGGTGGCGTATGGGAGGTGGGCGGCACGGTCATCGGCTACGAGAATGCGGCCATCGTCGTCGGCACCGCTGTGCTGTGCCTGGGGCTTTATCTGTTCTTTCGCTTCACGAGGCTCGGCATCGCCATGCAGGCGGCGTCGCAGAACCAGTTGGCCGCGTTCTACGTGGGCATTCCGGTCAAGCGCATCTTCAGCATCGTGTGGGCCATCGCGGCGGCCATCGCCGCCTGTGCGGGCGTGCTGACGGCGCCGGTCTCACTGGTGGATCCGCTGATGGGTTTTGTCGGTATCAAGGCCTTCGCGGCGGCGATCGTCGGCGGCTTCGGCAGCATGCCGGGCGCTGTGCTCGGTGGCCTGCTGGTCGGTTTGGTGGAACAGTTTGCCGGCCGCTACCTGCCGGCGGGTTTTTCCGAGATGAGTGCCTACGTGCTGCTGCTGGTGATGCTCATCGTGCGGCCGGAGGGGTTGTTCGCCACCATGCAGAAGAAGAAGGTGTAGGTAGTGCGTTTCGTTCGCAAAACCCGTTACGACCAGGACATCGATCTGTTCGAGCATCCCGGCCAGATGTTCTGGTACACGCTGCTGCTGGTGCTGGTAGCCACGGGCCCGCTCTGGCTCGACCGCTTCTTTCTCGGTGAGCTGGCCCTCGTATTCATCTATGCCATCGCCGGCATCGGGCTCATGTTGTTGGTGGGCTATACCGGGCTTGTCAGCCTCGGACACGCGGCCTTTCTCGCCATCGGCGCCTATACCCATGCCTATCTACTGAACAATGGGTGGCCCTGGCCGGCGTCGCTTGCGGTGGCTACCGCTTTCACAGCGCTGATCGGCGGGTTGATCGCCATCCCGGCCCTGCGCATGACGGGTATTTACCTTGCCGTTGCGACGCTCGCTTTTGCGGTGATCGTCGAGCAGGTGCTGGTGCACTGGGAGTCGGTGACGGGCGGCTTTCGCGGCATGCCGGTGCCGCGGGCGGAGATCTTCGGTTTCTCCATCGCCTCGCCCGCAGCGTTCTACTACACCTGTGCCGTGGTACTTGTGGTTGCCATGCTAGCGGCGCTGAACCTGCTGCGCAGCCCCACCGGCCGCGCCATGACGGCGGTGCGCGACTCCGAAACCTCGGCCGAGAGTATGGGCATCCACATTGCCAGCACCAAGGCGCTGGCCTTTGCGCTCTCCGCGGGCTTCACCGGCCTTGCCGGCGGGCTCTTTGCGCACAAGATCGGTTACCTGGCGCCGGATGGCTTCACCCTCATCACGTCCATCCAACTGCTGCTGATGGTGGTGGTGGGCGGTCTCGGCTCCATGCACGGGGTGATCTTTGGTGCCGTGTTCATCGGCTTGCTCCCCCAAGGTATCGCCATTCTGCGCGACAACGTGCCGCCGGCGGTGGCGCAGATCCCTGGGCTGGAGCCGGGTATCTTCGGCCTGATCCTGATCCTGTTCCTGATCTACGAGCCCCTCGGGCTCTACGGCAGGTGGCGAAAGGTGCGCCTGTTCTTCGAAGAGTTTCCCTTGTATCGCCGCGCCACCTACAAACGGCAGAAGAGCTTCCTGCGCACGGAGCGCCTGAAGTGAGCTTTTTTCGTGCGGACAATGTCAGCGTCAGCTTCGGCGGCGTGAAGGCGGTGGCCGATGTGAGCTTCGAGGTGCAGCAGGGTGAGGTGTTCAGCATCGTTGGCCCCAACGGCGCCGGCAAGACTACCGTGTTCAATCTGATCAGCCGCATCTACGATCTCGATACCGGCCGGCTGACGCTCGATGATCAGGACTTCACCAAGGTTCCAGCCCATCGGGTGGCGGAGATCGGCATCGCGCGCACCTTCCAGAACATTGAGCTCTTCGAGCAGGAAACGGTGCTGAAGAATCTGCTCATCGGTTGCCATATTCACAGAAAGTCAAATATTTTCAGCGACATACTGTTTCTTCCTAGAGTTCGTCGAAGTGAGCTCGCCTTCCGTCGCATGGCAGAAGACGTGATCGATCTAATGGACCTGCAGCACTACCGACACCAGGTCATCGCCAATCTGCCCTACGGGGTGCGCAAGATGGTGGAGGTGGCGCGAGCGCTGTGTCTGCAGCCGAAACTGTTGCTGCTCGATGAGCCGTCGTCGGGGCTGAACCCGGAAGAGACCGAGGATCTGTCGTTCTGGCTCGAGGACATCAACCAGGAACTGGGCATCACCGTCATCATGGTGGAGCACGACATGAATCTCGTCTCCCAGGCCTCCCATCGGGTGATGGCCATGGCCGACGGCAAGCTCCTGGCGGTAGGCACGCCTGCCGAAGTGCAAAGCCACCCCGATGTCGTGCGCGCGTACCTGGGAGACTGATCGATGAGCCTGCTGGACGTCCGCAACATCGAAACCTACTACGGCCCGATCATGGCGATTCGCGGCGTTTCCATGTCGGTGCCGGAGGGCAAGATCGTCAGCCTCCTGGGCGGCAACGGCGCTGGCAAAACCACGGTGCTGAAAACCATTTCGGGCGCTATGGACCCGCAGAAGGGTACGGTCACTTTTGACGGCCGCGAGATCCAGGCGAAAGACCCGGACTGGATCGCACGCCTGGGCATCAGCCATGTGCCAGAGGGGCGGGAGGTGTTTCCCTTCCTCACGGTGCACGAAAACCTGCGCATGGGCGCGTTTTCCCGTCGCGACAGCGGTGTGGCCGACGATGAGGCGCTGGTGTTCGACTACTTCCCGGTGCTCAAGGACTTCGTCAAGCGCCAGGCAGAGTACCTCTCCGGCGGCCAGCAGCAGATGCTGGCCATTGGCCGGGCGTTGATGTCGCGGCCCAAGCTGATGCTGCTGGACGAGCCGTCGCTCGGCCTGTCGCCGAAGCTGGTGGCGGAGATCGGTGAGATCGTCCTGCGCCTCAACCGCGAGCAGAATGTCACGGTGCTCCTGGTGGAGCAGAACGCGAAGATGGCGCTGGAGATCGGTGATTACGGCTACGTGATGGAGAACGGCCGCATCGTCATGGAGGACACCTGCGAACGGCTACGCGAGGCCACGGATATCCAGGAGTTCTATCTCGGCATGAAAGACCAGGGCGTGCGTGGGCGCCGGCGCTGGAAGCAGCGGAAGACCTGGCGATGAGCGTGTCCATCGACGGGTGCACAACCGTATCGGCGCTGTTTCACCAGCGCTGTCAGCAATGGACGGACCGGGTAGCCATCCGCGAGAAAGACTTCGGCATCTGGAACGAATACACGTGGGCCGACTGGGGCAACCATGCCCGCTGGGTGGGGCTGGGGCTCAAAGCGCTCGGTCTCGAGCGCGGCGATCG
>JAUILW010001060.1 GCA_030432795.1 Gammaproteobacteria bacterium | reverse complement strand
GACCCGCTGACGCTGGATGAGGTCAACGAAGCCATGATGGCCACGTTAGAAGCGTGGCCTAAGCCTTTGAAACCCCTCGACGTTTAGCGCCTTTCCAGGACCTGCCGGGAGCGGATGTTTCCGGCCAGGTCCTCCGGCTGCCACCAGCTCGGTTTAAGGCGCCGCTCGGAGAACGGGCCGGCTGCCTGGTCGTTATAGCTCGGTGAGTCGGGTCGGTCGCTGTTGCCTACCGGCAGGTACATCCAGCTTTCGATGGGCGTGGACAGATGGATCAACTGGGTGGAAGTCTGACCCCGGTTGCCCCAGCGCTCGTGCGCGTCGTTCGGCTCTGCATAGCCCATGCTGCGCAGGGTCGTCAGCCCCCACTGGTCGCCACCGCCGCCGCCCACCGGCCAGGACGCATCGTCACGCCCGACGCGGAACACCGCTCCGTAGGCTACATCGGTGCGGCCGTGCTCGGCTTGCAGCCGGGCCACTGCTTCCGCGTAGGTGGCTCTGAGGACCTCGCGCTGGGTGTCGTTGAGCGCCACAGGACGCGGCGGCCGACCTTCGACGATGGCCGTCAGATCGTCCACCGCTTCACGAATGGCCGCGCCCTCGGGATGGTCGTGCAGGGCGAAACGCCACATGGCGTAACGTAGGGCACCCACCGAGTCGCGCCGCAGTTCACCGTTCCACCGCAGCAGCACGCGCTCTTCGTTGCTCGGTCTCTTTGCGGCGCTGCGAAAGGCGGCAAGCCAGCGGTCCACGCCGTACGGGCGCACGTCCACAGCGTAGGCGAGGGCGTCTTCTACGGTCACCCGGTCGTCTGCCGCCAGAAGCTCCAGCGCCCGCGCACCGCGCAGATTGTTCCATCCCGCGCGGGTCGGCCCGTAGCCTGGCCCCGCATAGAGATAGTCAGGGTAGTTTTCAGGGTTGAACGCACCGCCGGCGATCATGGCGTCCGGAGGTATGTTGCAGTTCTGCATGTAGCCGGCTTCGGGGTTGAGCAGCTCCAGGTGGTCCGTGGACGGGTGCAGGCCCTGCCATTCGGTGCGCGGATCGCTGCCG
>JAUILW010001059.1 GCA_030432795.1 Gammaproteobacteria bacterium | reverse complement strand
CAATGCCAACACGAATCCCGGTCAGAACTCCCTGCGGGAGCACTTGAAGGGTTAGTGCCCTTGGCGGGAGCGGAGCTTGCGGGTTACGGTGCGGTATCGAAGCAGATGTCCGATTCGCTCAGCCGAATCCACTTCTGCTTGCTTGTGATCCAGTAGTGCGCATCCGGCGTGAGATCACCGAGATCATCCAGCGTGCCGGCCTTGACGGCCATGAGTCGGCTTGTGACGTTGTAGATTCGAACCCCACACTCCGGACAGAATGCGCACGTTTTCTCTCTGCCGGAGTCGCTCATCGTTTTGAATTGCTTGAGCTCGCCCGTCAGCAGCGCGAAGTCGGCCGGGTGGATGATCAGACTCATACCGAACGCGCTACCCGACTGTATTTGACAGCTTCGGCAGTGGCAAACATTGAGGCGCAACGGTGGTGAGCGAAGTTCGTATCGCACCGCTGTGCATTGGCACCCACCGCGGAAGGTCACGTCAACACCGCAGCGCTTCGATGATGCGGACATGGGAGCGCAGACGCTCTTCGAAGTCGTGCGTGATCGAGACGATGGCCAGTTCATCTGCGTCTACGCGCTCAGCAAGTGAGCGAAGGTTGCTTGCGACTTGTGAGGCGGTACCGAGGATCTGTCGGTCCCGGCGGGAAGCGATGATCTTCTTCTGAGCATCACTGAAGGCGTAGGCGCGCGCCTCCTCCACGGATGGAAACGGCTCGAACACGCCCCGCTCCACTTTGATGCGCCAAAGGTCTCGGCAAAGGGCCAGCGCCTCGGCGCGCGATTCATCATCGGCGGCGATGGCGAACGCGCCAACGCTGACTTTGGGCTGAGCAAGCCAGGCGCTCGGCCGGAACTCGCGCCGGTAGGTGGCACAGGCGGATTCCAATGCATCGGCGTTTATGAAGTGGGCGTAGGAAAATCGCACGCCGAAGTGCGCTGCCAGCCGCGCGCCGTCCTTGGTGGAGCCGAGCATCCAGACTTCTGGCGGCTGCTCCACCCGGGGCGCAGGCACCACATCCGCCAGCGATTCGGTGAATGGCGGTTGGTC
>JAUILW010000244.1 GCA_030432795.1 Gammaproteobacteria bacterium | reverse complement strand
CGTTGTGCTGCGCAGGCGATGGCGCGGGCCGCGGCAAGCTCCGTGAGGCCGGACCACACGCGGCGTTGGCCAGGCGGGGGCAGGTGTTGTGCGGCCTGTGCTACAGAGGCCTTTTCTTTGGTGTCGAACATGAGGGCGCGTATTCTACCCACTACCAGCGCCGGAGCGGGCACCTCGGGGTTGTACATTTCGAGGAAAAGTTCACCTATGTGGGCCTTGCAGAGGTAGCGTCCACTTATCTGACGCAGTAAAGTACCCGAGCTTTTTGCTCGGTTTTATTACGCGGAACACCCACAGTCGCCAAATCACCCCCGGAAGTCATGAACCCGACGAATATTTTCGACCCAAACTATTTCCATAAGGTCGTGGATTGCCAGTGGGCGTGTCCCGCGCACACGCCGGTGCCGGAGTACATCCGCCTCATCGCCCAGGAGCGATACACCGAGGCGTACATGCTCAACTGGGACTCCAACGTCTTCCCCGGCATTCTCGGCCGTACCTGCGACCGCCCCTGCGAGCCTGCCTGCCGGCGCGTGCGCACCGAGGAAAAACCGGTAGCTATCTGCCGCCTCAAGCGGGTGGCCGCAGACAATAAAGGTGACATTTCCGCCTATCTTCCGGCGGTGCCCAAAAAGAAGAACGGCAAGCGCATTGCGCTGATCGGCGGTGGGCCGGCATCTCTGGCCGTGGCCCGGGATCTGTTGCCCCTGGGCTACGAAATCGACCTCTTCGACAAGGACCCGGCCGGCGGCGGCATGATGCGCAGCCAGATACCCGCGTTCCGTTTGCCCGAGGAAGTGCTCGAAGAGGAGGTGAACCTCATCCTCGACATGGGCGTGAACGCCCACTTCAACCACGAGGTGACGAGCATGAAGCGCCTGCTCGATGCCGGCTACGACGCCTATTTCGTGGGCACTGGTGCGCCCCGTGGCCGCGATCTGGACCTGCCCGGACGCAGCGAGGTCGACCCCTACATCCATATCGGTATCGACTGGCTCTCCAGTGTCGCTTTCGGGCACACGGACAAGATTGAAGGCAAGGTCATCGTCATGGGCGGCGGTAACACCGCCATGGACTGCTGCCGTACCAGCCTGCGCCTGGGAGCCGAGTCGGTGACGGTAGTCGTGCGTAGCGCCTTCGACGTCATGAAGGCCTCGGAGTGGGAAAAAGAAGATGCCATGAACGAAGGCATCCCCATCATCAACAACCACCCGCCAAAAGAGTTCGTGCACGAGAACGGCAAACTCAAGGGCGTGCTGTTCGAGAAAGTGAATGCGGTGAAAGGCGACAACGGTCGCTACACCTACGAGCCGAGCGGTGAGCCGGATGTGTTCATCGAGTGCGACCATGTGCTCATGGCCATCGGCCAGGACAACCATTGCCCGTGGATCGAGCGGGATCTCGGTATCGAGTTTGACAAGTGGGACTGCCCGGTGCTCGACGAAGTCACCCTGCAGTCGACTTTGCCGACCGTGTTCTTTGGTGGCGACTCGGCGTTCGGGCCGGAAAACATCATCTGGGCGTCGGCTCATGCCCACAAGGCAGCGATCTCCATTCACCTGTTCTGTCAGGGCATGGATCTCAAGGCCGATCGGCCGCCGGAAGGCGTAAACCTGTTAAGCACGAAGATGGGCGTGCACGAGTGGGCCTACGACGCGCACCACGACCCTTCGGCCCGACATCTGGTGCCCCACGCCGATCCGGCACGGGCGCTCAAAGACGTAAAGATGGAAGTCGAGCTCGGTTTCGATGCCGCGCTCGGCGCCAAAGAGGCGCAGAGATGCCTCAACTGCGACGTGCAGACGGTATTCACGGAGAAGCTGTGCATCGAGTGCGATGCCTGCGTGGACATCTGCCCCATGGACTGCATTACGTTTACACCCAATGCTGAGGAAGACGCGCTGCGGCGGATACTTACGGCACCTGCGCTCAACACCGAGCAGGATCTGTATGTGTCGCAGGCGCTAAAGACGGGCAGGGTGATGGTGAAGGACGAAGACGTGTGCCTGCACTGCGGCCTTTGTGCCGAGCGCTGCCCCACCAACGCGTGGGATATGCAGCGTAGCGTCGTGCACGTGCCCCAACTTGGTAGCTACTCCGCAGGCTGAACGCCGCTCTCGAGGAAGGTATGTCCGTCACCTACAACGATTTCGTTATTCGCTTTGCCAATGTAAACGGCTCTGGCTCCGCCAGCGCCAATGGCATGTTCGCCAAAGCGCTGTTTCGCATGGGCATTCCCGTCGGCACGCGCAACATCTTCCCGTCCAACATTCAGGGCCTGCCCACCTGGTTCGAAGTTCGGGTCAGCGAGAAGGGCTATCTTGGCCGGCGTGACGGCGTAGACATCATGGTGGCCATGAACGCCGAGACCTTCGATGAGGACGTGGCGTCCATTCGCCCTGGCGGCTATCTCTTCTACGACAACTCAAAGCCCCTGGCGAAGAACCTGCGCCGCTCGGACGTGCACGAGATCGGCGTGCCGCTGGCGACGCTGATGCTCGGCGAGTTCAGCGATCCGAAGCAGCGTGGTCTGTTCAAGAACATCACCTACCTGGGCGCTCTGGCGGGCCTGTTGAACATCGAGTTCGACGTGATCACCGGCATGGTGTCCACCCAGTACAAAGGCAAAGACGACCTCATTGCACCGAACATCCGCGCGCTCGAGGTGGGCCGAAACTACGCGGTCGACTACCTGCAGGCGCCGTTGCCCCTGCAGGTGCGCCGCACGGACAAGGTCGGCGACCGCATCATGGTGGACGGCAACACTGCCGCCGGGCTGGGCGCCGTGTATGGTGGCGCCACGGTGTGCGCGTGGTATCCCATCACGCCGTCCACTTCGCTTGCGGAAGGTTTCGAACGCTACGCCAATCAGCTGCGTCGCGACAAGGAAACCGGTGAGGCACGCTTTGCCATCGTGCAGGCGGAAGACGAGCTTTCCGCCATCGGCATCGTCATTGGTGCTGGCTGGAACGGTGCACGCTCCTTTACCGCCACCAGCGGCCCGGGCGTGTCGCTGATGAGCGAGTTCCTCGGGCTTGCCTACTTCGCCGAGATTCCCGCCGTGCTGTTCGACATCCAGCGCGCCGGGCCGAGCACCGGCATGCCCACGCGCACACAGCAGAGCGATCTGATTTCCTGCGCCTATGCCTCGCACGGCGACACCAAGCAGGTGCTGCTGTTTCCGAGTACGCCGAAGGAGTGTTTCGACTTCGCCGCCGATGCGCTGGATCTGGCTGATCGACTGCAGACGCCGGTGATCGTGGTGAGCGATCTGGAGCTCGGCATGAACGACAACATGTCCGCACCCTTCGTCTGGGACGATGCCCGGGCCTACGATCGGGGCAAGGTGCTCAGCGCCGATGATCTGGACGGCTTGAGCCGTTTCGGCCGCTACCTCGATGTGGACGGCGACGGCATTGGCTACCGCACGCTGCCGGGCACGCATCCTGACAAGGGAGCGTTTTTCACCCGTGGCACGTCGCGGGATGAGTACGCCGCCTATACGGAGTCGCCGGAAGCCTACGAGCGCAATATGCAGCGTCTCCTGAAGAAGTGGGATACTGCCAAAACGCTGGTACCGGCGGCGGAAATCCGCGACGTCGGCCATAGCTGCGGTTTGATCTATCTCGGCACGACGGAAACGCCCATGCAGGAAGCGCTGGATGTTCTCGAGTCCGAGGGTATCGGCGTGGACACCTGCCGGGTACGGGCGTTTCCGTTCACCCAGGCTGTTGAAGATTTCGTGGCCAACCATGATGTGGTGTTCGTGGTGGAGCAGAACCGTGATGGGCAGCTGCGCATGCTGATCAGCAACGAGCTGGATACCAACCCGGCGAAGCTGGTGCCGCTGTGCTACTACGCGGGCCTGTCGATCTCTGCGGAGTTCATACGCCAGGGTGTGAGTACGTATTTCAAAGCCAACAAGTTGCCCCGCCTGACGGAGGTGAGTTCATGACGTTCGTTGCCAAGCCCCGTGTGCATCATCCGAAGCTGCCCGTCAACGAGCTGGGCCTCACCCGGCGCGATTACGAAGGCAGCGTATCCACGCTGTGTGCCGGCTGCGGCCACGATTCGGTGAGTGCTGCCATCGTTCAGGCCTGCGCCAGCCTGTCGCTGCCGCCGCACCGGTTCGCCAAAGTGTCGGGCATCGGCTGCTCGTCGAAGACGCCGAGTTACTTTCTGAGCAAGTCCCACGGATTCAACTCCGTGCACGGCCGCATGCCGTCGGTGGCTACCGGCGCGAACCTGGCCAACCGTCAGCTGTACACCATCGGCGTGTCCGGCGACGGCGATTCCGCCTCCATCGGCCTCGGCCAGTTCGCGCATCTGGTGCGACGGCGCATCAACATGCTCTACATCGTTGACAACAACGGTACCTACGGCCTCACCAAGGGCCAGTTTTCGGCGACCAACGACAAAGGCTCCACCAACAAGCGTGGGGTGCCGAACCTATACGAACCCATCGACCTGGTGAGCATGGCGCTGCAGCTGGGTGCGAGCTTCGTCGCCCGCAGCTTCTCGGGCGATAAGAACCAGCTCGTGCCGCTGATTCAGGCCGGTCTGCAGCACAAAGGCATGGCGTTCATTGACGTCATCAGCCCGTGTGTTGCGTTCAATAACCACAACGGCTCCACGAAGAGCTACGACTACGTGCGCGGCCATGCGCATCCGGTGGTTGGCGTGGACTACGTGGCGGAGGCAGAAGAAATCACGGCAGACTACGCCCCTGGTACCACCGAAAACGTCAGCATGCCGGACGGTTCCACGCTGCGCTTGCGCAAGCTCGATGACAACTACGATCCGCACGATCGGGTCGCTGCGCTGAACTATGTGCAGACGCACCAGGCTCAGGGCGAGGTGGTGACGGGGCTGTTGTATGTGGAAAACGACCCGATGGACTGCCACGACATCCTGCGCACGGTGCAAGCGCCCCTGAATACGCTGCGTGAGGCGGAGCTGTGTCCGGGCAGCGGGCCGCTCGAGCGGATCAACGCGAGCTACCGCTAGCGTCAGCGCGCCACCGCTAGCGACAGCGCGCCACCGCTAGCGCGTACGGCGGGCGCGATAGGCGTCGCGACGCCGTGATCCGCCGCACAATTACGCCGCTGGCGAGCAAACTCTTTACAAAAATGCGGGAGTGCTCGCCCGTCGGTCGTTGCTGCACTGTGCGCAAATCTCGATAATACGCGCCGCTGGGTCCCGCTTGCCTGGCGTCAGTAACGATTGATATGGAACCTCTAGAGAAAGGACGAGCTCGTGGCCCTACCCAGCCTTGATGACTACTTCCCCGATTGGAAAGAACGTGAAGCCCTCGCTGAGGCAATGATTCCGATCATCGGCCGTCTGTACCGCGCCAACGTGGTGACGTACTGCTTCGGCCGCGCGCTGTATAACCAGAGCGTGACGCAGCTCATGAAGACGCATCGTTACGTACGTCAGATCGCCTTCAACGAGCTCTCCGAGTTTGAGAGCTATCCCATTCTCGACGCGCTGTCACAGCTCGACCTCGGGCCGTCTCACGTAGACGTGGGCAAGCTTGCCTCGAAATACATGGAAGAGAGCGCCACGTCGGAGATCACACCGCTGGAATTCGTGCAGCGTGAGTGTGCGGAGGTCATCGGCCGGCACGT
>JAUILW010001058.1 GCA_030432795.1 Gammaproteobacteria bacterium | reverse complement strand
TGCTTCTTGCCCGACTGGATCTCGATCCGTGAACCGTGGTCCTTGAGCAGCCGGTCCAGCTTCGCGCTGCCCGTACGCATCAGCGGTCACACCAGTCAACATCGTTGTGCCCCTCATCGACCAAGGCGTCCACCAGCCAGTCCGTGGCAGCCTTGCCGATCTTGGCGGCCAGCTGCTCGTATGTGTAGGTGTTCCGACCGAGGCTGATCTCCGCCACGTCGATGTCGTTGACCTCTTCCCAGACGGGCGAACCGGGGACACCGTAGTCCACCTTCTCCGAGCGGCCGTGCAGCAGCACGCAGCATTCGCTGTACACCCAAGCCTGACGATCATAGTCCATGTTCTGTCTCCTAGTTGAAGGTTGTGCGTAAGTTGTATGCTGACGGCCGGTGGGCCGTCAACACTATCGGTCGGATCACTTCCCGCCCAGCTCCTCGTCATAGACGTCCGCGATGATCCCGGCCACCAGCTCGGCGACCGTGCCCCCCTTCGGCACCACACTGTAGAGCCACACCCGAACGTCGTCAGGCAGGGTTGACAGCATGAGTGTCATGGACCCGGTAGGCGGATCGTCCTTGCCTCGAAGCAGGGTCGGGGTTTCGCGCGGCGGCAGCATCCCGGCCTCTCGGGCCTCCTTGACGTACAGGTGCGCCATGCTCAGGCTGATGTCCAAGGCCTCAGCGATGTCCTTGGTCCTCGCGCCCTCCTGCTTCATCTTGGTGACCTGCTGCAGGCGTATCGCGCGGGGCAGCTTCCACGGGGCTATTCCTCCGGGCATCAGCTATCTCCTCGCTGCGTACGGATCGACCGCCTGTGCAGAGCCTCACGGTTCTGCCCCTGCAGCGCGGCGGCCTCGGCCATGGACCCACCGGCCGCGTAGATCGCATCCGCCGTATGAAGGGCGTCGAACAACGCCCGTGCCTCGCGCAAACGCAGGCCCTTCACGGCGCACTCTCTGGCCAGCGCCTTGATCCGGTCCTCAGTCTTCATCTTCGATCTCCGTGACAATGACACCGGCCTCGTTGAACTGCTCCCACGTCAGCAGCAGATCGTGGCGC
>JAUILW010001057.1 GCA_030432795.1 Gammaproteobacteria bacterium | reverse complement strand
TGTACGCTTCGAGCACGGCCTGGCTCTTGCCTTCCAGAAACATCGTCGCAAAGCGAACGTCCTCTGCGTAGGTATCGGCATCTACGAGATCCACGCACGGACCGCTGCAGCGCTGAATCTGATACTGAAGACAAGGCCTCGAACGGTTCTTGTAGAACGTGTCGTCGCATTGGCGGATGCGGAAGAGCTTCTGCAGAATGTTCAGGCTCTCGCGCACTGCACTGGCAGATGGGTACGGACCGAAATATTGGCCGGTCTTGCGCTTGGCACCGCGATGGAACGTCAGACGCGGAAAGTCGCTGTGATCAGTGAGGTAGATATACGGGTAAGACTTGTCGTCGCGCAGTACCACATTGTAGGGCGGCCGCTCGCTCTTGATCAGGCTCTGCTCGAGCAGAAGCGCTTCGGTTTCCGAGGCGGTAACGGTGATCTCAATGGCCTGGATGCGGGCCACCAGCGCCATGGTCTTGGCAGTCAGACCGCTGGCGCGGAAGTAGCTGCCCACACGGGATCGGAGATTGCGGGCTTTGCCGATGTAGAGCACCCCACCGTCGCTGCCGAGCATGCGGTACACACCCGGTTTGCGGGTGAGCGTGGCAAGAAATGCCTCTGCATCGAACGGGACGGTTTCCGACATGCGCGCACTATAGCGGCTGCCGGAATCTATGTCGTCGCGTCGCGAACGCTGTGCAGCACGTCCACAAGCATCTCGAGCGTGAGGCGGCCGGTGTTCACATTCTGCCGGCTGGGGTGGTAGCTGGCATGGAGCCATGTGCCATCATCGACCTCCTCCGCCGATGCATGCACGAAGCGTGCAGCTGGTAGGCGGAGGGCGCTGCGCACGGTGTGATAAGCCACCGTGCCGAGGCAGAGCACAGCTCTTGGACTGCGCCGGCGGGAAGGCAGAAAGGCATCCAGTTCCTGTGCAAGCCAGCTTGCGCAGGTGCGCAGCTCTTCGGTGGTCGGTCGGTTTTCCGGCGGCAGGCACTTGACCACATTAGTGATCCGGGCCCGCACCAGGCGCGCGGCGAACGGATCGGTGCTGGTGGCCCAGCCAGA
>JAUILW010000243.1 GCA_030432795.1 Gammaproteobacteria bacterium | reverse complement strand
CGCTGTTTCACTACGACGGCAACCGCAAACGCACCGGCCGCGCGCTGATGCAGGCCATGAGCCAACTGGCCGGCTCGCGTCACCTCGCACCTGAGGACATCGGCCGCGCCTACCGCGCCGCCAACGACGAGATCGCGCGCGAGTACGCGCAGCTCGACTACTACCTGCATGCCGACATGTTCCGCGACACCTTCCGCCGTGCCACGCAGATTCTCGGCATCGGTTTCGACGATGACGTCTACGCCGTGTACCACCACGCGCAGCACACCGATATCGTCGAAGGGCTGGCGCTGAAAGAGGACTGCCTGCACACGCTGGCGGCCCTGCGCGATGCCGGCCACTACCTGTCCATCGTTTCCAACATCGACGAAGACATGCTGCACCCGCTGGTGGAGCGCGAGGGCCTGCACGATTACCTGCACCACTGGACCAGCTCAGAGGCGGCGCAGTCCTGCAAACCCCACGCCCGATTTTTCGAGGTAAGCCTCGAGAAGTCCGGCCTCGCCGCGCAGCAGGTGCTGTTCGTGGGCGACTCCCCGGAGCATGACGTGAACGGCGCCTCACGGGCCGGCATGCGCACGGTGCTGATCAGGAACGGCGACAAACCCGCACCATTGCAGAGTGGCGCACCAACGGTCGAGCCGGACCACACGGTGGATAAGCTCTCGCAGATTCTGGACCTGGTGTAGTGGCCCAGCGGCGCTTCATCCCGGAAACCCCGGAAGCGCTCACCGCAGACTGGCTCAACGACGTGCTGGCACCGGCAGACCCGGTGCAGAGCCTCACGCAGACCGTGCTCGGCGAGGGTGAAGGCCTCATGGGCGACATCCTGCGTCTGACGCTCAGCCGCGCCTCCGGCGCCACCGACAGCCTGGTGGCGAAGCTGCCGAAACTGGAAAACCGCACCGTCGGCGAGCTCCTCGGCGCCTACGAGCGGGAGATTCTGTTCTATCAGAATTTCGGCGACACCCTACCCGTGCGCTGCCCGAAGCTGCTGTATGCCGACTTCGACCGCGATCGCGGCAGCGAAAACCAGGAAGTCATCCTGCGCAAGGCCGATGCCCTGCCGCGCTGGACCAACGCCATCACCACCCGCCTGGGGCGCTGGATCGCCGCGTCGAAGAAACGCCGTTATCTCCTGCTCATCGAGGACGTGGGCGGCGCCGAGCCCGGCAACCAGGTGGCCGGCGCCAGCCGTGAACGCTGTCGGCTCGTGCTCGAACAGATGGCGAAACTGCACGCCGCCTACTGGAACGATGATCGCCTCAAAGGCCAGTTCTGGCTGTTGCCCATGGACGTGGATATGCGCATGCGCCACAGCATGAGCGTGCAGGCACGGCCTGCGTTCGACGCCTTGTTTTCTGAGACAGCGCCGAAGCTCGCCGCGTATCTGGACGACGGCAAAGCGCACGGCATCGAACACACCCAGCAACTGGCGCAGGGGCCCACCACGCTGCTGCACTACGACCTTCGCCTGGACAATCTCATGTTCGACGTCCGGGGAGAAAGGGATGAGGTCATCTTCATCGACTGGCAGCTCGTGCGTCGCGGCCACCCCGCCTACGACCTCGCCTACTTCCTGTCGAGCGCAGTCACCGATGAAGACAGCGCCACAGAACTGATCGATCACTACCACCAGGCACTGGAGAGCAACGGTGTTGCGGGCTACAGCCGTGAGCGGCTGCAGGCCGACTACGCAACGGCACTGCGGGTGGTAGCCATGAGTCTATCCAGCGTCGATCAGGTCGATGTGGGCGACGGCCGCGGCCGTGAGCTCTTGACCGGCTGGATGCACAGGCTCGCCAACCGTCTGGCCGCCGACGGCTGACTTTACGAAGAGGTATCCCAATGAGCATTCGCGCCGGTATCGGCATCGCCAACTTCACTTTCGACGACGGTGCCGGGTTCTGGGAGTGGGTCAACCTCTGCGACGACGGTGCGGTGGATTCCATCTGGCAGAGCGACCGCATCATCGGCACCGACGCCAACCTCGAGTGCATGAGCGTCATGGCCGCGCTCGCCGGCGGCACGAAAAAGATCAAGTTCGGCATGAACGTCGCAAGCCTGGGCTTACGCGACCCGGTGCTCATGGCCAAGGCCTGCGCCACCATCGACGTGCTGTCAAACGGTCGGCTGCTGCCTGCCTTCGGCGTAGGCAGCGCCTTGTCTCGCGACTACAGCGCGACCGGCACACCGACGAAGGGCCGTGGCGAGCGCAGCGCCGAGGGCCTGGAGATCATGTCGCGCCTGTGGACGGAGGATGAGGTGACGTTTTCCGGCAAGCACTTCCAGCTCGACCGCGCCAGCATCGCGCCGAAACCGGTGCAGAACCCCATGCCGCTATGGCTCGGCGGCTCGGCGCCCCAGGCGGTGGAACGCACTGCGCGCTGGGGCACCGGCTGGCAGGCGGGGGTGGAAAACGCAAGCGACATCGCGCCCGTGATCGAGGCGATCAAAGCACGCGCCTCGGCGCTCGACCGTCCCATGGACCCAGACCACTTCGGCGCCGGCTTCGGCTTTCGCTTCGGCAGCGCCGAAGAGCCTATCGTCGAGCGCTACACGAGCCTGCTGTCGAAACGCCTCGGCCGTGATGCCAGCGGTTTTACCGCGGTGGGCGGCACCGACGAGATGGTGGCACTAGCCCGCGAGTTCATCGCCGCCGGCGCAAGAAAATTCATTCTGCGCCCCATCGCTTCAGGCACCGCAGACATGATCGAGCAGACCCGACGCATGTCCGAAGAGCTGCTGCCGGAGATCAACGCCCTGAATGCGTGATATTCATGGATATTCATCTTCGGAGTAGGCCAGGAATCTCCAAGAATCTCCTGCAATCCCTCAGGAGATAACCCCATGAACTTCGGTGACAAACTCAAGCGTCTGCGCGCAGACAAAGGCTGGACCCAACCCGACGCGGCCGAGACCATCGGCGTGGAGCAGTCCTACCTCTCAAAGCTGGAGAACGGCCACTCCACCCCTTCGGGGGCTGTGTTCGAGCGTATCCTGGAAGCCTACGGCCTGAGCGTGGCCGACATGCTTGAAGGGCTGGATCACTCCGCCAAAGCGCAGCTGCGCCAGATTGCCGAGGTGGATCAGCACCTGTCGTCCCAAACCGATGCCCAGGCACGGCAACGGCGCCGCTTGGCAGGGGCGCTGACCGTGTGCATGGCGCTGGGTGCTGCGCTGATCTATGCCGGGCAGGTGCATCTGTTTTTCGCCGACACCGAGCACCGCTACACCTCGCTCGGCGTCGTCAAAGCCGGCGAACCATCGGACCTGTTTCAACGCCCACCCGCCCACGTGCGTTCGCCCGAAGCCATCGATGCCTACCGCGAGGATATTGCAGGCCGGCGCGACGAGCTGGAACTGTGGAGCGCCGAAAACCGGGGCACCGAGTACACCGCCGCCGTGCCCGGTGGCTCGCGCCTCTACATCCGGGACGGCAGCCGGCCGATCAACCGCAGCTGGAACCAGTTCGTCACCTTTCTGGGCGTGTTCGCAGTCACGCTCGGTTTTTTCGGCCTTCTGGTACAGGCATCAAGCAAACGGCGCCCGGGATAAGTAGAATGCGCGGCTTCACACCTGCTCAAACGTAAAGAGGATCAGCCGTGCGCATCGACGCGATTCCAACAGGCAACAACCCGCCGGAAGACATCAACGTCATCATCGAAGTGCCCGTGGGTGGCGAGCCCATCAAGTATGAAATGGACAAGGCTAGCGGCGCGCTGTTCGTAGACCGCTACCTGTACACATCCATGCGTTATCCGGGCAACTACGGCTTTGTGCCGCACACCCTGAGCGACGATGGCGACCCCATCGACGTGCTGGTGGCGAGCACACGTGCCATCACGCCCGGTGCGGTGCTCAACTGCCGGCCCATCGGCGCATTGATGATGACCGACGAAGCCGGCGGCGATGAAAAGATCGTCGCGGTGCCGTCCGCCAAGTTATCGCGCCGCTACGAAAAAGTGGTGAATTACAGCGACCTACCGCAGATCACCATCCAGCAGATCGAACACTTCTTTGCCCACTATAAGGACCTGGAGGGTGACAAGTGGGTGAAGGTCGAAGGGTGGGTGGACGCAGACGCTGCGCGCAAACTGATTCAGGACGGTATCGACCGCGCCGCAGCAGAAAAGTAGCCAACATACGCGCCTGGGGGGGCCCGCCATGCTGAACAAGTTCGACGACTTTCCGATTCATCAAACCGCCGAACCGCTGGCGCACCCCGCCACCAGCGACCGTAACGTCTACGATCGCACCTGGTTCAACGGCTACGCGAAAGACGGCTCCTACTACTTCGGTATCGGCATGGCCATCTACCCGCACCGCCGCATACTCGACTGCGCGTTCAGCGTGGTCACCGCCGGGGGGCTGCAGCACTGCTTCTACGGCTCCCGCCGCGCACCGGAAGAGCGCAGCGAGATGGTCTGCGGCCCCATGCGCATCGAGGTGCTCGAACCCATGAAACGCGTGCGCGTGGTGCTGGAAGATAATGACTCCGGCATCAGCGCCGATGTCACGTTCTCCACCCGCACCGCTGCCATCGAAGAAGCCCACCAGACGTTGTGGTCCGGCGCCCGGCGCGTGATGGATGCCACCCGATTCGACCAGTTCGGTTTCTGGAGCGGCTGGGTGCAATCTCCGGACAGACGCATCGAGGTGCGCGAAGACGTCTGCCACGGCACCAAGGACCGCTCGTGGGGGGTGCGCGGTGTCGGCGAGCCGGAAAGCGGCGGCGCGCCGGTGGTACCGAACGGGATCTGCTTCGTCTGGGCACCGCTGTTCTGGGACGACCACATCACCCACGCCATTTTCTTCGACGGCCAGTCCGGTGAGCCGCTGGTGCGCGAGGGCATCGTCGCGCCGTTGTACGCCAGCGAAGCAGAGGTACCCGGGGTGCTGGATGGCCGCGACGAGCGCATGGCTACCGCCGCGCACCGCATCACCTACCACAAGAACACCCGCCTGGCGGCCTCCGCGGAGATCGACCTGGTGCGCTTGGGTGGCGAAACCCGCACCATCACCCTCGAACCCATCCTCAAATTCCAAATGAAGGGCCTGGGTTACGGTCACTCAGAGTGGCGCCAGGGCGCCTGGAAGGGCGAGCTCGCCACCGGCAGCGAAACCTTCGATCCGCGCCAACTCGATCTCCTGGCACCGGACAACATTCACGTGCAGCAGGTTGTCAGGGCGCGGGATGGCGAGCGCGAGGGCATTGGCGTGTTGGAGCAGGTCGTCATTGGCCCCTACGCACCGGCGGGCTTCAAAGACTTTCTCGACGGCGCCCGCTAGGCGCCGAAACATCATTCGAACATTCCCAGCCGCACCGCGAAGCGGAGCGTGGTGCAGCATCTGCGCGCCCAACGCGCAGGCGCGCGATTCTGGTGCATGCGTTGTTTTTCGTCAGTAAAGGCAAAAATTATCGCGGGAAACGTTAATTCTCGGCCCGCAAGCTTTCCATTTGCGTAGATTTCGTTGCAAATGCTACGCAAGGCTGCCAGACTCGCCGCCGTGGGTTAAATGAGGAGAGGAATATCCATGTCTTCCACTGCGTTTTCCGGCCGGCTGCACATGATCAGCGCCCTGGCCGTCGCTGCGGCGTCCTGGCACGTCGCCACCCCGGCCCAGGCCGAACAGGTCATCGAAGAGATCGTCGTCACAGCACGTAAGCGCGC
>JAUILW010000242.1 GCA_030432795.1 Gammaproteobacteria bacterium | reverse complement strand
TTGCGCAAATTCGGACTGGTGCGGCTGAAGGTGGAAACCGCCGGGCAAAGCACAGGACCGGGCGGCGCGTTGCTGTCGCTCATTGGCATTGAGGGTGCGCTGGATTTCCGCGACGCCGTGCTGAGTCAGCGAGATCTGGTGACGGCGCACACGACCGGGAACGTCACACCAGCGGGCGATGATCGGGCCGTGCTGGTAGACATCCGCGATGCGTTGCTGCGCATCGAGCGCAAACTCGACGGCCACTGACTCAGCCGGATTCTTCCCGCTTGCTTCGGTACTGATACGCACGTTGGGTCCGCCCGCCGGCGATCAGATGGTGCTCGCCGGTAATCCACGCGCCTGCCGGCGAGCACAGCAACAGCACCATGGCGGCGATGTCGTCCGGCGTGCCCATGCGCCCGAGCGGAATGGAGCGCGCCACCTCGTCCAGCTTGTCCTCCACCCCAAGCACCTCGCGAAAGGCTTCGGTCAGCACCGGACCCGGTGACACGCAGTTCACCCGCACACCCTGCTCGGCAAGCTCCAGAGCCAATGTTTGCGTGAGGTTGATCAGACCGGCCTTGGCTGCGGCGTAGGGACCCGTCATGGGTGAGCCTCGGGTGCCGGCCCCGGAGGTGATGTTGACGATGGCACCACCCCGCGGCATGTGCCGGGCGGCTGCTTTGCAGCCTTGAAAGGCAGAGGTGAGATTGAGTTCGAGCTGGGAGCGAAAAGTGGCGTCCGGCGTGTCTGCCAGGGCATGCACATCTTTTTCATCCGATCCGCCGACGTTGTTCACCCAGATGTCGAGGCGGCCGAAGCGCGCAACCGTGCGTTCGGCCAGCGTCTCGGAAAAATCGCGAATGTCACCGTCAACAATGAGCGCTTCGCGACCTCGGCGCTCAATGCCTGCCGCCGTTTCCTGCAGATCTCCCAGACGCCTGGCGTTGATCACCACATGAGCGCCTGCGTCCGCCAGCGCCCAGGCAATGGCTCGGCCGATCCCCTGGCCGGACCCGGTGACCACCGCCACTTGATCCTGCACGCGGAACCGGTCGAGCATGCTCACGATGCGCGCTACACGCGCTCGATGATAATGGCCGGGGCCATGCCGCCGCCGGTGCACATGGTGATGAGCGCCGTCTGCTTGTCCTGACGCTCGAGCTCATCCAGCGCCGTGCCGATCAGCATGGAGCCCGTGGCAGCGATGGGATGGCCCAACGCCATGGCGCCGCCGTTGACGTTGACCTTGTCATGATCGACGCCGGTGTCGCGCAGAAACTTGGCGAGCACCACGGCAAACGCTTCGTTCACCTCGAACAGATCGATGTCATCGAACGTCATGCCTGCTTTCTTGAGCACCTTGCGAGCGGCGGGACCCGGCTCGTTGAGCATTAGCGTCGGCGAGCCACCAGCCGTCGCCATGGCAACGACACGTGCACGCGGTTTCCAGCCCTTGGCTTTGGCAAACTCGGGAGACGCCATGAGGATCGCTGCAGCGCCGTCTACCACGCCCGAGGAGTTACCCGCATGGTGCACGTGGTTGATCTCGAGGTCCGGGTATGCGCGTTTCACCAGCTGCGTGAAGGTCTCACCCGTCGCATCGATCGGCAGATCCATGAATGCCGGGAACACCGGATTGAGGCCGGCCAGCGACTCCATCGTGGTGCCGGGACGCGGAAACTCCTCGCGGTCGAGCGCCAGCGTGCCGTCGTCCTTGTAGATCGGGATCAGCGCGCGGTCGAAATGGCCGTTGTCGATGGCATGCTTGGCGCGGTCCTGGCTGATGACGCCGAGCTGATCCAGCTCTTCGCGGGAAAAGCCTTCCAGCGTCGCGATGATATCGGCGCAGATGCCCTGGTGCGGTTGGGGGTGCATGCCGCGCAGGTGCAGGTTGCCCATGTCCATGGTGGCAACGTCGCCGCGCTGGGTGCTGGTATAGGACATCTGCTCCACGCCGCCAGCGACGGTGCAGTCCTCCATGCCCGACATGATGTTGGCCGCCGCCAGATTGGCGGTGGTGATGCCGGAGCCACAGAAGCGATCGAGGGTGAAGGCAGAGGCCTGGGTGTCCCAACCGGCGTCGAGTACCGACATGCGGCCGATGCAGGCACCCTGTTTGCCCCGCTGCGAGCTGCAGCCGATGATCACGTCGTCCACCTCGGTGGTGTCGAGGTCATTGCGCTTCTGCAGGCCCTGCAGCACGCCGGACATGATGCGTTGCGGATGCAGTTCGCTGAGCGCGCCTTTACCGGGTTTGCCGACGCCGCGCGGGCTGCGGCAGGCGTCGATGATCAGTGCGTCTGGCATGGCCAATCTCCTAGTCTGACTCTGTTAGAAAGGGTCGATTGTACAGCTTTCTCAGCAACGCGCGCCTTCACGCAACCTTCATGGATCTTTCACGGAAATGGAACACACAGAACGTAGCGTGCGCGAAACTGAAACGAGATCAAGCAGTTGACGCAATATCGCAGAGACCCTTCCAAGACCCACTTTAGAACGATCTTTCTTTCGGACATCCACCTCGGCACCCGAGGCTGCCAGGCCGAGCTGCTCACGGGCTTTCTGAAGCAGCACTCCTGCGACCGGCTCGTGCTGGTGGGCGACATCATCGACGGCTGGCGCATGAAGTCGAACATCTACTGGCCGCAAGCACATACCAACGTGTTGCGGCGATTCTTCACGCTTACCAAACGCGGCACCCAGGTGGTGTACGTCACTGGTAACCACGACGAATTTCTGCGCCGCTACAGCGGTATGGAGCTGGGCAATCTGACCCTGGTAGACCGATACATACACACGACAGCGGACGGCAGCAGATGTCTAGTGGTTCACGGTGACGAGTTCGATGTCATTACGAGGTACCACCGCTGGATCGCATGGCTTGGCGACATTGGCTATACGGTGCTGCTGGAATTGAACCGCCACCTCAACCGCCTGCGCTCCCGGCTGGGATACGGCTACTGGTCGCTGTCCGCCTGGGTGAAACACCGCGTCAAACGCGCGGTGGGCTACATCAGCGACTTCGAGGAAGCCGTGGTGCACTCGTGCGAGAAGGAAGGCTTCGATGCGGTCATCTGCGGCCACATTCACCACGCCGAGATACGCGACATCGCCGGAACGCGATACATGAACTGCGGTGACTGGGTGGAAAGTTGCACCGCCCTGGTAGAAGACGAGCGAGGACAGTTTCACATCCTGCGCTGGCAGGAAGAAGCTACGGCCAACGTTTTCGAACTGCCAAAGCAGGTAAGCGCCGGATGACGCGGCTGCTGATCGTCACGGATGCCTGGCATCCACAGACAAACGGCGTCGTGACCACGTGGCGGCATGTTGTCGACCAACTGCCTGGTTTCGGCGTTGAGCCGATCGTCATTCACCCAGGCGACTTCCACACCATCGCAATGCCCGGCTACCGGGAAATCCGGCTTGCAACGGATCCGTGGCGGCTTGCAGGTCTTGCTGAATGCGCATATGCGGACGCTGTGCATATCGTCACCGAGGGACCGCTTGGAATGGCGGCCAGGCGCTGGTGCAAGCGTACGAAAAGAGCCTTCTCCACTTCCGTGCACACCAAGTTTCCGGAGTACGTGGCCGATAGATCCCCCCTGCCGCCATCGGTGGGTTACGCATTTCTCAGGTGGTTTCATCGGCCGTCCACAACGGTACTCGCCATGAGCCCGTCGCACGCCATCGAGCTGCGCAATCAGGGTCTGCACAGGCCCGCGGTCTGGCTCGGCGGTGTGGACACCGACACGTTCAGACCTGCACCCCGCACTCCGCGGAACCGTCCGCGCCTTCTGTACGTCGGCCGTGTCGCGGTGGAGAAAAACTTAGCGGCTTTCCTGCACCTCAATATCGACGCGGACAAAGTGGTTGTGGGCGACGGGCCACACCGCGCAGAACTGCAAAGCCGTTTTCCCGATGCACATTGGCTTGGGTACCAATATGGCGACGCCCTCGCCGCACAGTACGCCGAAGCGGATGTGCTGGTGTTTCCGAGCCGCACCGACACCTATGGCCTGGTCATGCTTGAAGCGAACGCGAGTGGTACGCCGGTGGCGGCATATCCCGTGACCGGCCCGAAGGACCTTGTGCGCTCAGGACGCAACGGCTGCCTGAACGAAGACCTGACGCAGGCCATCCGTGGCGCGCTCAAAGTCTCTCCAGCTGACTGCCGCGCGTTTGCGATGACGAGAAACTGGCAAGCGTCTACCGCCGAGCTGCTGGAGAAGATCTCCATATCAGCAGCGGATCAGACAGTACGGGACGACGCCGCCTGAAACAGCGAATCAGCGTGATGCCGCTTCGTGGAAGCAGCTGTCGCTCCCGTGCCTCGCCACCCGGGAGGCCCGAACAGGTGCTGAAGCCTCTTTTTGAACGTCGCTGCTCGACGTACGTCGTTCGACAGAGCGATGTATTCGTGCAGCACCGCGGCGCGGAGATTGCCTGGCGCAATCGATGTGGTTATGCCGTAGACGCACGGCTCCTGCTGCTGCTCACGAACGAACGTTCCGAATAGACGGTCCCAAACAATCAGGATGCCACCGTGGTTCGCATCCAGATACCGAACGTTCGACGCATGATGCACCCGGTGATGGGAAGGGGTGTTGAACACCGCCTCTATCGGCTCGGGCAGGCGCTCGATCAATGGTGTGTGCAGCCAGAACTGGTAGCACAAGTTTACCGTCATGATGACGAGAATCATCCCGACATCGAAGCCAAGCAGCGGCAGCCACAACCAGAACGCCATCTTGGTCAGCCGTTCGCCAACACCCGCGCGTATCGCCGTCGACAGATTGAGCACCCTGGCCGAATGGTGATTAACGTGCCCGGCCCAGAGCAGTCTGATCTCGTGACTCGCGCGGTGCCACCAGTAGAACGCAAGATCATCAAGCAAGAGCAGCGCAAGCCAGGCCCACCACTGCCGGCCAACCACATCGCGCAGCGGGCTGATTTCATGAAGAAAGACCATCAGGACAATGGCCGCCTGCCGAGGAACGAACTCGACCACCGCGGCTACCATCATCAAACAGAACGAAGTGCGCGTCTCCGCGAAGTCATAGTGATCCGCATCGCGAACGCGGCTGAGATACACCTCAACGGCGATTGCCATGAGGAACACCGGAAACACATACAGGAGCAGCTCGTCAGTGAGCAGGTACTCGAACCAGGTTTCCATGACAGGGTCAGCTCCGCGCTGGCAAAGCGCTCGCGTAGTAGGCACGAACGTCCGTGAAAGGATCTGTTATGAGCTTCACAAACCATACCATCGCATTCCACGCGCCGTGCCTGAAGATCAGCCGAAGCACATGAAAACCTATCACTAAAAGGGTGAACACGAACCATTGCTGGGCGACAGTCGCCGTCAGGGTTTCGACAGCCGCCGTCGTGAACTCAGGGACTCTGAAGGCATGTACGAGAGGAATGAGAAAGTACATCAGAACGACCACTGTCTTGCTTCGGGTGTCAAACCCCAGCAGCAACTGCTCCTTATCGTGGCATGGTGGCTCGATCAGCGCGTGGCCTGCCTGACGCAGAATGAGCGCGCCAAGCCCAAGCCACATGGCGAGCTCAAGGTCGAAGAAGATCAGCACGTAGCAGAAAATGAACACGCTCGAGCTGATCAGGTGCAGGAACTGGTTGGTGCGGTCGGAGTGCGACGCCACGTGGTCGTCGTGCTTTCTGCGCATGAC
>JAUILW010001056.1 GCA_030432795.1 Gammaproteobacteria bacterium | reverse complement strand
TGACTACTGGAGTTTTCTGGCGGCGGTGATGCTGTTCGGCGTCGGCGGCCCCATCGTTTCCAGCGGTGCGCCTAAAGTGGTGGCGCAATTGTTCTCCGGCAGCGACCGGGGCTTTGCCATGGGCATTTACATGACCGGCCCGGCGATCGGCGGCGTGGTGTCTTTGACGCTCACCCATGCGGTGCTGTTGCCATGGCTTGGTGACTGGCGCGCGGTGATGCTCCTGTGGTCTGCAATCGCATTTGCCGGCGCCGTGCTCTGGTTTGCTGTGTCCACCTGGGCGGGGCTCGATGCGCGCCATGGTGAGCCATCTGCATCTGTGCAGCAGCGCTCGCAGCTCGAGCTCATGCAGCATCTGCTCTCGGAGCCTGCGGTGCGAATCGTACTGCTCATGAGCGTAGGGGTGTTTCTGTTCAACCACGGGCTCAACAATTGGCTGCCGGAATTGCTCCGCGTCGGCGGGATGACGCCAGTGGCGGCGGGTTACTGGGCCGCACTGCCTACGGTTGTTGGGGTGATCGGCTCGCTGACGATCCCCAGGCTCGCAACGCCGGAGCGCCGATTCAATATCCTGTTCGGTTTATGCCTTGCTGCCGCTGCAGCAAGCCTGCTGCTGCAATCGTCAAACGGTGTGCTGCTCACCGCCGGGCTGATCATGCAGGGCCTGGCGCGAGCCACGTTGATGACGGTGCTGATCCTCACGCTGGTGGAGCTGCCGGGCATCGGCGAGAAGCATGCCGGTGCTGCCAGCGGCCTGTTTTTCTCCGCAGCAGAGGTGGGGGGCATGCTGGGGCCGTTGGGCCTGGGCATGATCTACGACTGGCAGGGCGGGTTCGGCGGCGCGCTTGCCGGGCTCACCGCCGTGACGATCCTCCTGGCTGCCGGTGCGCTCTACCTGCGGCGTCTGGCGGCGCGTTAGCGCTTCTCAGACCGCGCGGCTCATGCCGCCGTCCATGTTGATGGCGCAGCCTGTGATGTAGCTCGAAGCTCCTGCCGCCAGAAACAGCGCCAGATTTGCGGCCTCTTCGGCTTCGCCCATGCGGCCCATCGGCAGGCGTTT
>JAUILW010001055.1 GCA_030432795.1 Gammaproteobacteria bacterium | reverse complement strand
GGCGTGTAGTTGATCATGATGTCTTCTTCGGCGACGCCCTTGGACTTCAGGTAGGCCTCGAGAATCTTGTTGGTGGTGCGCGGATAGACGTAGTCGGTGCCCGCGAGCACCCATCGCTCGACGCCGATGTCGTTCATCAGGTAGTCCACCGCCGGCACCGCCTGCTGGTTGGGTGCGGCGCCGGTGTAGAAGACGTTCTTCGACGACTCCTCGCCCTCGTACTGCACCGGGTAGAAAAGAATGCTGTTCAACTCCTCGAACACCGGCAGTACGGACTTGCGCGACACGGAAGTCCAGCAGCCGAACACCACGTCCACCTTCTCCTTCTCGATCAGCTCGCGCGCCTTCTCGGCGAACAGCGGCCAGTCCGAGGCCGGGTCGACCACCACCGCCTCGAGCTTGCGGCCAAGCAGACCGCCCTTCTTGTTCTGTTCGTCCACCAACATCAGCACGGTATCTTTCAACGTGGTCTCGCTGATCGCCATGGTGCCGGACAGCGAATGCAGCACACCGACCTTGATGGTGTCTTCCTGCGCATGCGCATGACCGGCCAGCCCCCCGGCCAGGCAGGTCGCGGCGATGGCGGCGAATCGACGAATGGTCGACATAGACTTCTCCCTCAGAGTTGTTTTGATCATCGTTGGCAGCGCGGTGGCGCCACGCAAAGGTATAAAGCAAGCAGCGTGCCAACTTGTCGCACCGCACAAAAACACGGGATTTATGGCGTCGTTGAGGGGTTTCTCTGTCGTTGCAGCGCACCATAGACGGACGTTTGCACCGAGAAGGGGCGCCGCATTGGTGCAGCGGACCCCGCGCCGCCGGTCTGCCGGCGGCAACCGGCCGTGGCCAGGAAGCGGCCACGGCGCGAGGTTTGCCGGGATATTGCGGCCGGCGCCGCGGTCAGGGGTGCGGCCGGGGGTGTAGCCGGGGACGCGGAAAGGGATCGGCCAGCCTGGCGCGCAGTTCCCGGCGCACGTCGATCCAGCGAAAGCGAATGGAGTTGCGCACGATCTCCTCGTCGAACTGCTTCAACTCGTCCACCACCGGGGCCCAGTGCACCA
>JAUILW010001054.1 GCA_030432795.1 Gammaproteobacteria bacterium | reverse complement strand
TGGCCCGCGTGCAGGATGTCGAAGCAGCCGTTGGTCAGGACAATGCGCTCCTTGCGGCCGCGCGCCTCTTCAACCATGCCCGGCAGTTCCTCGCGCGGCACGACGCCCCCGCCGCCCTGACCACGCTGGTGCAGTGCGACCTGAATCTCTGAACGGGTTACGGTTGCCACCCCGATCTTGCGCACTACCAGGCCGGCGGCGATGTTTGCCAGGGCCGCTGCCGTGGCCAGCGACTGCCGACTGGCGAGCGCCCCCGCAAGCGTGGCGATGACCGTATCGCCGGCACCGGTGACATCGAAGACTTCGCGCGCTTGCGTGGAAAGAAACAGGGGCTCGTTGCCCTCTTCCAGCAGCAACATGCCTTTCTCGCTGCGGGTGATCAGGAGCGCTTCGAGATCCAGCGAGTCCATCATCGCGCGGCCCCGCGATACGAGTTCTTCCTCAGTACCGCACACGCCGGCCACGGCTTCAAACTCGGACTGGTTGGGCGTGAGCAACGTGGCACCTCGGTACTTCTCGAAATTCGATCCTTTCGGGTCCACCAGCGTCGGCACGCCTGCCTCGCGACACGCATCGATCATCGTCGCTACGTCGGCCAATGCCCCCTTGTTGTAGTCAGAGAGCACCACGGCACCTGCATCAGCAATGACCTTCCTGAGCGCCAGGACAATGCCGTCGCCGGGCATCGCCGAGCTGATTTCCCGGTCAAGCCGAATCAACTGCTGGCCACGGCTCTGTACGCGGGTCTTGGTGATGGTTGGCCTATCCTGAACGCGCGTGAACTCGCAGGTAATCCCGCGAGCCGTCAGGATCTGTTGCAGCACATCAGCGGCCGCGTCCGCACCGACAACACCAACCAGGCTTGTCGATACACCCAGCGCCGCGAGGTTGACCGCAACGTTGGCCGCGCCGCCGGGCCGGTCGTCAGTACTGCTGACATGCACGACTGGCACTGGCGCTTCCGGCGAAATGCGGTCGGTAGTACCAAACAGGTAGGAATCGAGCATGACGTCGCCAGCGACGACGACCTTGCTATTGGAAAAATCGGGAATTGAGAGAGT
>JAUILW010001053.1 GCA_030432795.1 Gammaproteobacteria bacterium | reverse complement strand
GATCCAGGCGCCCTTCGACGATGACGCCCTGCCCCTCGCGGAAGAGGTCGGGCACGATGCCGTCGTACTCCACCGTGAACTCCGCACCCGCGCGGTCGGTCAGTACAAACTCGTTGTACAGGCTTTCTTCGCCACGCCGCCAGCTGCCTTCAAGCACCATGCCGCCCGCACGGATATTGCGGTCCACCGGCGCTTTGCCGGAGACCACTTCCGCGGGCGGATAGAACATGTTCACGTTCTCGCCGAGGCCGAGCAGCAGCAGACCGATGGCGGCACCCGCGCCGACCACCACAAACACTACCGCCAACAGCCGTTTACGTCGTATGGGGTGCATCACTCGTAATCCTCATCTGCGAGCTCTCGCCACACAAGTCGGTTTCGCCGACGGGCGAAGACTACCAGACCGATGAGCGCGGCAGCGGTGGCAGAAAACGCGAGCCACACGTAGAAGCCATGCTTGCCCATGGCGAGGAAGTCGCCGAAGGACTCAAATGCCATGCCGCGCCTCCCGCAGCGCACCAACCCATTGGGTATCCCGCTCCCGCCTGAGGATCTCTGTGCGCATGTTGAGGATCACCAGGTAGCCGAACAGGCAGTAGGCGCCAAGAATATTGACGATAAGCGGCGCGGCCATTTCCATGGGCATGGCCATCTTGGTGATAGTGAACGTAGCGCCCTGGTGCAGGGTGGTCCACCACTCCACCGAATATTTGATGATCGGTATGTTCACCAGGCCCACCACCGCCAGGAGCGCGCAGGCACGTCCCGCACTCTCCGCCCGCGGAATCGCTTCGCGCAGCGCATACACGCCGAGATAGAGGAACAACAGCACCAGGGTCGACACCAGACGCGCGTCCGTCCACTCCCACCAGGTTCCCCACGTGGGACGCCCCCAGACTGCGCCGCTGAACAAACCCAACGCGGTCACCGTAGCTCCAACCGGCACAATGGCGACCATCGCCACATCCGCAAGCTTCATGCGCCACACCAGCAACACGATCCCCGCTGCGCCAAGCATCATATAGGCCGACTGCGCGAGCACGACCATAGGCACGTGCGCGT
>JAUILW010001052.1 GCA_030432795.1 Gammaproteobacteria bacterium | reverse complement strand
GTGCGCGATGGCCTGGCGCCGGCGCTGGTGGAGGCATTCGTTCGCGACGAGGTGGATGTGGTCGTGCTGGTGCCTGTCTGACCCGTGTGCCATCAGTCCGTGGGACTGATCGCCAGAGCCCTCGAAGCCCGCGGCATCGCCACCATCTGCATGTCCAGCGCCTATTCCATTACCCGCGCGGTGAACCCGCCGCGATCGGTGTTTCTGGACTATCCGCTCGGCCACACAGCGGGTAAACCCAACGACCCGGCCAACCAGCGCCGCATCATGATCGACACGCTCAACACCCTGGAAATCGCTCAGACCCCCGGCGGTATCCGGCGGCTCAAGTACCAATGGTCTGCCGACCACAGCTGGAAAGATCGCGTCATGCGCCCGGGGAAAGGCGGTTCTGGTGGCAGCGCCGCGAACGACGATCGCGTCGCCCGCTTCGATACACCTCAGTATCAGTTCGCAGAAGACGAGCAGATTGCCGACAGCGCCTGCCCTACCTGCGTGTTGCCGCCGATGCGCTCAGCCCAGGAGTCCGGGTAGCTCGTCCAGGCGGTCGATCACGCACACCGCATCGCTGAAGTCATGCCCGCGAATGAATGGGTTACGCACCACGACGCAGTCGATACCGGCTGCCACCGCAGCACGCAGCCCGCGCTCTGAGTCTTCCACCACCAGCGCCTGATCGGCCGCCACACCAAACCGTTCGAGTGCCGCCAGGTAGGGGTCTGGAGCGGGCTTAGCTTTTGGGTAGTCGCCGTTGGCGAGCACGAACTGCATATGCGTAACGATGTCGCGCTGGGCGTGGATCAACTCAAAGTCCTCGCGCTTCGCCGTGGTGACAATCGCCATCTGAAAGCGCTGAGATAGATCCTCCAAGACGCTGATAACGTTAGGTATTTCTATCTCCTCGGAACGCAGAAACTGTTGATACAGCACATCGCGCTCATCGCGTTTCGCGGCAATCTGCTGATCATCGAAGCCGCTTTGCCGAGCCCGCTCCCAGGCGGTGCGACCGGTCTTCATGTCCTGCAGATAGCCATCCAGCGGCAGAGGCAGGCCAAAGTCAGC
>JAUILW010001051.1 GCA_030432795.1 Gammaproteobacteria bacterium | reverse complement strand
TTGCCGGGAACCTGCGCGCTGATGTGTGTGTGGTCGGAGGCGGCCCCGCCGGCATCACCCTTGCCTTGCGGCTGGCGCGGCATGGTCTGCGTACGGTGTTGCTCGAAAGTGGCGGTCGCGGCGACGAAGATGACGATGTCATTCGCACCTTGTCAGGAGGCGCCAGTACGGGTCAGGGTGGCGCAGATCCCAGCTATTGCAGACTGCGCCAACTTGGGGGAACCACCGGTCACTGGCAGGGCTGGTGTGGGCGCCTCGACGCAGAAGACATAGCGCCGCGAAGCTGGGTCGATGGCAGCGGCTGGCCTGTTAGCGTTGAGGACATGTACCGTTACTACCCGGAGGCTGAATCGCTCTGTGAGCTGGCCCCCCTGCAGGTGGCACCGACCGCGCCCTGGCTGGCTGGGGAGCGCTACTGGCGATTCAGTCCACCGACGCGTTTTGGCAGGCGTTATGCGGATGATCTTTCTGAAAACGCGAAGGTTACCGTGCTTTTGCATGCGACGATGACATCACTGGATTGTGCTGGCGAATCCGTCCGTGGGGTGCACTTTGCGAATCTCTCGGGTCGTTCCGGCTACGTGCAGGCCCGGGTTGTGGTGCTCGCCACCGGTGGCATGGAGAACGCCAGGTTGTTGCTGCAGCCCGCTGCGGACCACCCACGAGGCATTGGTAACCGATACGACCAGGTTGGTCGGTATTTCATGCAGCACATCGAACTGCCGGTGGCACGTCTTCTAGCCGCGGATCCGCAGCAGGTAGCGGCTCGCTTCGAAGCCATCGGCCGTCAGCGTCGCCACTTGGTATTGCCCGCAGAGGTGAGTGAGGCCCGTGGGCTGTTGCGGTGCGGGTTTAGCGTATCCAGCGAGCGGGAACAAAGTGATGCTTACCTTGCCGCCAGGCGTATCTGGGGGGATGTGCGAGAAGGTCAGTGGCCGGAGGATCTCGACTCTTCGGTTGAAGCGGTGTTGGCGGACCTCGGCGGCCTCATCGCCGGCCTGCGCGGCGCGCAGATACTAGGCCAGCGGCTGAACGCGTACGCCGAGCAGGCGCCGAATCCGGA
>JAUILW010001050.1 GCA_030432795.1 Gammaproteobacteria bacterium | reverse complement strand
TCACGGCGCTGGTGGATCAGTTCTACGGCGATGTGCAGAGCATGGGCGGTGGCCGCTGGGATACCTCGAGCCTCGTGCGCCGCCTGCGCGACCGGCGATGACCTTCAGCAACCTGCCGATCGATATCGATGCGCTGCCGCGTCTCGAAGATGCGCCCCTGCATCCGGTGCAGCGGCGCTACGCCTGGCTTGGTCTGGCGGTGACGGCCGCCGTGCTGCTTACACTGGGCGGCATCGCTCGGCTGCTGCGGGACGCAACCGCCCAGCCGTTGCTGTATGACCCCTGGCTGTGGCGCCTGTGGGCCGTTGCCGCGCTTATCCTGCCGATCTGGGTCTACTTCTCCCGCCGCAGCATCGCTTACGGCTTACGCCAGCACGACCTGCATCGGGCCAGCGGCCTGTTGTTTCGCCGCCACACGGTGCAGCCACTCGCGCGGCTGCAGCATGTCGAAGAGTACCGCGGCCCGCTGGAGCGTTGGCTGGGCCTTTCCAGCCTGAGGGTGTTCAGCGCAGGGCACGGTAGCGCCACCTTTGTCATTCCTGGGTTGACGCAGACACGCGCGCGCACATTGCGGAGCCAGATTCTGGCCTACGGGCGGGGATGAACGCGGCTCACGGTTGGACGCGCCTGTCGCTGTGGTCCGTTCTGCACTTTGTTGCCGCGCTCGGTGCGCGCGCAGTCCAGCAGTTCTGGGCGGCCATTCCCATTGGGTTCGCCACGCTGAGCGCCGGCGTTGCCTGGCTGTTGCCGCTGCTTGCCGGCGGCTTCGTGATTCTCGTGCTCGTGGCGCTGCTGCAGTACCGCGCTTTCACCTACCGGCTGCACGGAGAGGGAATCGAGGTGCGCAGCGGCGTTGTGCATAAGCGTCAGGTGAATCTTCAGGCTGAGCGTGTACAGAACGTTCGCATCACACAGCCGGTGTACTTCCGGCCGCTCGGGCTCGTGAGCCTGCACATCGACAGCGCCGGCTCGAGTACCGATGAGGTGTGCCTGGCGGCGCTCGATGCTGAGCAGGCACAGGAGCTGCAACGCTGGATGATGGCGGAATCGAAACACACGGTGC
>JAUILW010000241.1 GCA_030432795.1 Gammaproteobacteria bacterium | reverse complement strand
CCACCCGGTCGTCCGGCACGAACACGTCCACGAACACCACCTCGTTGAAGTCCTCACCGCCGGACATATTGCGTATGGGCCGCACCTGCGCGCCGTCGTTCTTCAGATCGACGATGAGCTGCGACAGACCCGCGTGGCGCTCGCTGCCGGGCTCCGTACGGACAAGCGTGATCATGAAGTGGTTGCGATGCGCATCAGTGGTCCAAATTTTCGTGCCGTTGATCACCCAGCCCCCGTCCACCTTTCTGGCCGAGGTGCGCACGCTGGCGAGGTCTGAGCCGGTGTTGGGCTCACTCATCCCGATGGAAAAGTAGCTCTCACCGCGGGCGATGCCCGGCAGGTACTGAGCGCGCTGCGCCTCGCTGCCGAAGCGCAGCAGCAGCGGGCCGCTCTGACGGTCGGCGATCCAGTGCGCGCTCACCGGCGCTCCAGCCGCCAGCAGCTCTTCGGTGACCACGTAGCGGTCGAAGAACGTACGCTCGCCGCCGCCATAGGCCTTGGGCCAGGTCATGCCTATCCAGCCCTGCGCGCCGAGCCTGGCGGAGAACTCCGGATCGTGACCGGAAGAAAAATCGCTGTTGGGGTGCGGCAGGCTGTCGCGATTCGCTTCGAGAAAGCTGCGCACCTGTGCGCGCAACGCCTCACTGGACTCCGGCAGCCCCACGCGGTCCAGCTTCAAGCTGCTCATGACCTGCTCTACTTCTGTGGGAACTCAGGCATTCTACAAGATACGATATGATTTCCGCGTGAACTGCGCAGGTGCCGACCATGACCACAAGCAAACCTTCCTACCTCGGCCTTCTCAACGCCATCTCCGTGGCCGAAGCCCGCGGCCATGCACTGCTGTGCGCCTGGGCTGCGGTTACACCATCCGATGCCGTGCGGCATACGCTGGAGTTCGTCGCCGCGCGGGAACGTGAGCACGCCGCCGCCTTCGCCAAGCGCATCACGGAGCTCGGCTACAATGTGCGTGAACGCGACGATGCGGGCTTCGCCAAGCGCCTGAAAAAGGCCGGTTCGAAGGCGTCAGACCGCAAGAAGTTCGAGAAGGTACTGGGCTACGGCCGAGACGTACCGACGCAGGACGTGTTCGGCCACTTCTTCGACGACGAGAGCATCGATGCGCAAACCGGCGCATTGCTCGGGCGCTTCATCGCCGAGGAACGTGACAGCGGCCGCAGGTTGCGGGCCTGCTACGACAGCCTGTGCGCCGGCAACGACGCTGAAGATGCGGACGAGGCACTGCTGAAGGACCTCGCCGATCGCCTGGATCGCCTCACCGATACCCTCGACGACCTCAAGCATCTGCGCGACGCGCCATGACGGTAGACAACCTGCGGGCGCGCTTTGCACCGCTCCTGGAAGATGTGATCGAGCGCGCCACCATCGCCGAGCGCCTCATCGACCGCGATCTCTACCGCGTGCTGGTCACCACCGTATGGGCCAATGTAGTGCTGGACCCGGATGCCGTGGGCATCAGCGAAGCGGAGCTGGAAGATGTACACGACATAGTCAACGAGCAGGTCGCTCAGGTGCTAGGTGGCGGCAACACGCTCACAGAGTGCTTCCGCTACATCTCGAGCAAACCTGGCGAAAAGGCCATGGCGGCCGCGCGGCTCACGCAGAACCACAAGGATCTGCTGTTGTACTTCGCGTCCATGATTCTCGATCCGGAAGGCCACCAGCGCTGGACGGACAGCATCCGCAGCAAGCTGGACCACTGAACCTCCGGGCGCCGCCGGTCAGCGGCGCTGCAGACGGCTGATCCGTGCGAGCTCTGCGCGGGTCTGCTCCAGCTCGTCAAGAAGATCCAGAGCCAGTGCGACCCCCGCCAGATTGATCCCCAAGTCGCGGTTCAGCCGCGCAGCTTTGCGCGCCCGCACCAACGCCGGCGGCGTGAAGCGCCACTGCGGCGCATGCCCTGTTCGCGGCCGACCGACCCGAGGTTCCAGCACGCCGTGCCGCACCAGGGCCTCGATGAACTCCGCCGGCATGGCACATGCCTCGCACATCTCGCGCAGGGTCAGTTCCAAGTCGTCAGTCAGCCACTGCTCGCTCATACCCGCCACCCCGCTCGCACGTCTTCCCGGCTTGCCGCCGCCAACGCCTGCCAGTGCTCGAGCTCTTCCGCGCCCACCTGCGACGGCAGGGTCACGTCAAAATGCAGATACTGATCTCCTGGCGGATCGCCCGGCATGCCCCGGCCCTTCAACCGCAGGTTGCGCTCGCCGCGAGGCACGCTGACCTTGACGCGCCCACCCAGTGTGGGCACTTCAATCTTGCCTCCGAGCACGACTTCCCACGGCGCCACGGGCACCGTCAGATGTATGTCTTTACCTTCCACCACATACGCCGGGTGCGGCGCCAGGCGGATGGTGAGGTATAGATCGCCCGCCGCACCGCCGCCGAGGCCCGGAGCGCCCTGGCCACGCAACCGCAGCTCGCGGCCATCGGTGACACCGGCTGGTACCTTTACCTTCAGTTTCTTTTCCCGCTGCACGAAGCGCTCGCCCTCGAACTGCGGTACGCGCAGGTGCACCACATGCTCGCCACCCCGGTAGGCTTCCTCCAGGGTCAAAGCGAGGTGCGCACGCAGATCTTCACCGCGGGACTGGTAAGACCGGTAATTGCGACGAGCGCCACCCTCGAAACCACCGCCGAAAAGGTCATGGAAGAATTCGCTGAATTGCGCTGCATCGGCGTCGGTGAAACCGCCACCGCTGAACTGCCAGTCGCCTCCAGCGCCGGGCGGCGGGGTGCCGCCGTGGGCTTTCACCTGATCGTAGTGCGCCCGCTTTTCCGGGTCTTTGAGCACTTCGTAGGCTTCACCGACCTCTTTAAAGCGCGCCTCAGCATCCTCGGCAACGCTGACGTCAGGATGATACTTGCGCGCCAACCGCCGGTAGGCGCGTTTGATTTCCTCGTCGCTGGCGTCCTCGGCGACGCCGAGGATGGCGTAATAGTCGTTGAAGCCTTCCATGCGCTAATAAGTGCGGCCGAACCGTTCGGCTTTCAAGAGCGCGTCAGGGGCATGGGCCGTCTCAGGCGCCGATGACCGTTACGATCACCTCCCGTTCGCTCCGGGAGTGTCGATGCTCCCACAGAAAAATCCCCTGCCAGGTGCCGAGCGCCATACGCCCATCCATCAGCGGAATGCCGAGGGAGGTTGCCGTGAGTGCTGCCTTGATATGCGCTGGCATGTCGTCAGGGCCCTCCTGTGTGTGGGTGTAGAGCGGATCGTTTTCGGGCACCAAACGGTTCAACCAATGTTCGAGATCTTGACGCGCAGAGGGGTCGGCATTCTCCTGAATCAGTAGGCTGGCGGACGTGTGTCGCACAAACACTGTGACCAACCCCTCACTTATCCCACTTTCGTTAACCGCCTGAGCAACCCTGTGCGTAATGTCATAGAGCCCTTGGCCAGCCACGGATAGTTTTAGCTGCAGATGCATATCGGTTGTCCCTCAGTTCCGCGTTTACGCAGGAGGAAAGCCGAGGATAACCGTTCGGTTCGTTCGGACAACAACCCATGACAACATCCGGAACAGGAATGCCGATCTACAGGTGGCTCATTGCAGCAGGCGCCAGCACCATACTCGGTGTAGGTCTCGCCCTGCAGTCCCTCTACCCGGCCACGCCCATCGCCGTGGCGGTGTTCCTGCTCGCACTCATGGCCTCGAACCTCGCCACCCACCGCGGTCTGACCGTGCTCATCGCAACGATCGCTACGGCCATCCTGCTGCGGCCGTTCAAGAGCGAGCTCTACTCCTGGGTGATGGAACCTTCCGCCGTTTCCATGCCGCCGGATCTGGTCATCGCGCTGGGCGCCATCTGGACCTGTACGGCCCTGCTGGTGTGGGACCCACGCCGCCGTTCCCTGACCGTCGATGCTCTGAATCACGCTTTTGCCACAGCACCCACCGGCATGGTGATCGTCAACATCAAAGGTCAGATCGTGCGCACCAACGACACGTTCCGCGATCTGATCGGCAGCAGCGACGAAAACCTGTCCGGCAAAGCGCTGTCGTCGTTACCGTGCGGGGACCTGTGGCGCAACATCGAGGAAGGCGCTGAAGATCTGGCCAAAGGCCACTCTCTGCGTTTGGGATGTGAACTCACCCGCCCCGATGGCGAATCGGTGTTCGCTTCCGGATACGTCCGCCGCCTCACCAACGCAAGCGATGATCCAAGCCACTACGTGGTGCAGCTTCTGGACCTCTCCGAGGCTGTAGACCGGGAGCGCGCGCTGACCAGCGCTGAAAACCGGTTCGAGCAGCTCTGCGAACACTCCCATGATCTGATTCTCACCATCGACGCCGATGGCGCCATCACCAGCGTGAACCCGCAGGCTTGCAGCATCTACGAGCAGGCGGCCGAAGAAATCATCGGTACTGAGGCAGTAGCTCTGGTGCACGGCGATGACATGTTCCTGCTGGAGGAGGCCCTCAAACGTGCGCAGGCACAGCCCGGCAAGCCGCACCGTCTCAGTCAGCTGCGCCTGAACACGCGTAACAACACGGTGATCGACGCCCAGTTCATCACCCTGGCCGACTTCGATGGCACCGTGCTCACCGGCCACGAGATCACCGAGCAGCTGGCCACCATGAACCGCGTACGCGCATCCGAGGCCCGGTTCTCGCGCATCTTCCACGCAAGCCCGGACGCCATCCTGATCGCCCGCAAGTCCGACGGCACGGTGCTCGATTTCAACAACGGTTTCACCAACCTGCTCGGCTACACCCGCGAGCAGGCTATCGGCACGCAGAACCTGTTGCCGAAGGTGTGGGTGGACAGCGCCGACTACGAACGCTTCTACACTGCACTCGACGAGGACGGCGACAGTACTCAAGGGATCACTAAGCTCGTGACCGCACAAAACCGCGAGCTGCACGTGGAGCTGTCGCTGCGCCATATCGAGATCGACAACGAGCTGTGCGTCATGAGCATCTGCCGCGACATTACCGAGCAGGTGATGGCACAGGAGGCGCTGCGCGACAGCCAGGCGAAGTTTGCCCGCGTATTCACCCACAGCCCGGACGGCATCGTCATTCTGCGGCAACGCGACGGTACGGTGCTCGACATCAACGAAGCCATGGCCAGCGCCGCCGGGTACCGTCGCAGCGAGCTGCTCGACCGCCGCCTGGCTGAACTGCCGATTTTCGCCAACAGCGAGCATGCGCACGACGTGGAGAAGCTGCTTGCGCAGAACGGCAGCCAGGCGAATCTGGAGATATCGTTCCGCGCCAAATCCGGTGTCGAAGTGCCGGTGCTGATGTCGGCAACATCCATGGAGCTCGGCTCCGAGCAGTGCACCCTGTGCATCGCCCGGGACGTGCGCGAACAGCGCAAGACCGAAGAGCGGCTGCGCGAGAGCGAGGAACGCTTTCGTGGCACCTTCGAAAACGCGCCCATCGGTATTCTGCTCGCCGACACAGACGGCAGGATCTTCCACGCCAACCTGTTTGCTGCAGAACTGCTCGCCTACCGCCAGGACAAGCTGCCCGGCACGCATCTGGCGAAGCTGGTGCCCGAAGAGGACCGCATCTACCTCAAGGAATCGCTGGACCGGCTCATACATGGTGTGGAAAGCACCTCTCGCGCCGAACGCCGCATGGTGTGCAACGACGGCACCGAAATCTGGACCAACTTCCACGTGGTCGCACAGCGCGCATCGGAAGATCACAGCACCTACCTGATCGTGCAGA
>JAUILW010000240.1 GCA_030432795.1 Gammaproteobacteria bacterium | reverse complement strand
TCCAATGCGCATTGCTAGCACCCTGTTCACACACAGGGTGCTAGCTTCTCGCCAAGGATGGCGAAGCGCAAATCAATCGCGTAAGTGATTGATTTGTCGTCGGGTCCCGCAGCACACGGAGGTGCTGCGGGTGAAAGGTGATTCGCAAGAATAACCTTTCAATAGGCTATTGCCCCCACCCTTTGTCGTAATCGGCGCTGAACGCCGGCCCCCGCACCCGCAGGCTGCGGATCTTCCAGACACCATCCACCTTCGCATACCGCTCGTGGTAGCGAGCCGCCTGCCATTTCGCCTGCTTGCCGTCAGGCGCATCGGCATCCCGAAACGTGAACGGCCCGAGAAAGTACCAGGTGCCTTCCGCGGTGTCGTCGTCGTGCACCGTGATACGCGGATTCATGGTCATGTGCTGGGAGAACGACATCATGTCGCGAAACCTGCCGAACAGTTTTTTGAGCTCAGCATGCCCTTCCGCCCGGCCGATACCGCGCCCTTCCCACACGCAGTCGTGCGTGAAGATGGTGACGATGCGCTCAGGATCATGGTCGTCGTCGCAGATCTCACAGTACAGCGCTTTGAGCTGCTTGATCGCCTCCAGGTCTTCCAAGCGTTGCACGCGCACCGCCAACTGTTCGAGATCCATAGCGCCTCCAATCATTCCGGCACGCCGTTGCCGAATACGTTAATCGCTTTGTTGTAAGGCGCCTCGCCCGCCTCATCGTAGCCCGAGCGGGCCGGCGCCACATCCCGCCAGAGTATCTCCGCCTGCGGGTAGGGCAACAGCGTCTGCACCTGCCTGGCCTGCTCAGGCGTAAGACGCGCAAATGCCGCCCGAAGCTGTTCGAGACAGTACACCCGGTAACGGGATACCGGCAGCCTCTGGTAGGCGCAGCCCTGCACCACCATATCGAAGTGCGCGTCGTCGTTCGCATAGGCAGCGGCGTTGCAGGCCAACTGTTCGAGGTGCGTCTGCACAACCTCCCGAAGCAGCGGTGCGGCAGATTCCGGCACCGCTTCAAGAAACGCCACCGGCGGCTGCGAAGCACCTGCGTTCCACACCCGTGCCAACCACGCCCACACCGCCGGCGCCTCGTTGCGCATGATCTCAGCCGGCGTCGGGTCCTGACCGAAGTGCCGCAGCATCGGCCCCATGAGCCCGAAATCGGCGATGCTTGGAGCCTGCCCCAGCAGGTAGGGCCGCTCGGCAAGCATCGCCGTCATGCCGGTGAGCGCTGCACGATAGCCAGCCTCCACGTGGGCTTGCGTCGCTGCCGTGACACCATCGTTGACGACGAACCCCTGATACTGACGCCTGGCGATGCGCCTGAGCTTGAGAAAGCGCGGTGCGCGCACGTGCGCGGTGACTTCATCCACCAGTATGCGCGACAGCAGCGCCCGGTCGTGCTCGTAGCTCCAGCGATAGTGCATGGCGGCCCGCCACAGCCACTCATCGGCATAGTCCTCGATGAGCATCGCAACAAAGCGCACCACGGGGTCTGGCGGCAGCACTGCGCGCTCCGGGAATTCCTGCTCCAGGGCGAGGATGATCGGCGTGCTGTCCGACATCCAGCGGCCGTCGTCACGCAGCACCATCGGCACCTGGATCGCGCCGGTGTGCGTGCGGATCTCGCGCGCATTTGCATAGGGAGAAACCATCTCGTAGCCAATACCCTTGTATCGCAGGTATGCCTCGAGTTTGCCGGTGTAGTAGGAGACGGAGACGCCGTAGACTTTCATAGGCTGCCGATTCGATTCTGCTCGCTCCAATCGTACTGCACTCTGCCGACGGCTGCGCTCCTGCCGTTTGCCACCCCGGGCTGGCGCACAGCGTATACTGGCCTGCCACGTGAGCGTCTACAGGGTTCAGGGATGTCGAACGCGGCCATCATCATTCGTCTGTTGCTTCTATCGGCAGTCTTTCCGCTGTTGATTCTGCCCGTGGCCGGCCGCTGGGACTGGATGATGGGATGGGCTGTGGCGCTTGTCATGGCGGCAACTACGCTCGCCAGCAGGCTGCTGCTGCTGAAGAAAGACCCCGATCTGCTGCAGGAGCGGGCGCGATCCTTTTCCGCGGAAGACGCACAGCCCTGGGATAAAGTACTGGCGCCAGCCATGGCAGTCTCGCCGCTGCTGGTCATGGTTACCGCAAGCCTCGATGAACGGTTTCAATGGTCCGCTGATGTGAATCCAGCAGTTCAACTCACCGGGCTTGCGATTGTCATCGCCGGCTTCTCCTTCGGCACATGGGCAATGCTCGCCAATCGCTACTTCTCGGGTGTGGTACGCATCCAGACCGATCGAGGCCATCGCGTGGTGAGCACAGGCCCATACGCTATCGTGCGCCACCCCGGGTACAGCGGCACGGTAGTCGCCTGCCTCGGGCTCGCCCTCGCGCTATCCTCGTGGTGGGCATTGATTCCGACAGCTCTGGCGATTGCCGTCACCATCGTACGCACGTCGCTGGAAGATCAGACACTGATGAGTGAGCTGACAGGATACGCTGAGTACGCGAGTAAGACGCGCTACCGCCTGGTACCCGGCTTGTGGTAGCTGGCAGCGTGACCTCATACTTCAGCCCCACCCCCTGATCCGGAGCGGTTATGGCTCAGTTTCTCGCCGTCTACACAGGCACCCCTGAGGCGCGTACCGCATCCGAGTGGGAGGCGCTGCCGGCAGATGAGATGCAGGCGCGGGAGGCGAAAGGGATGGCGGAATGGGGCGCCTGGATGGAACGAAACGCACACCGCATCGTCCTCGCAGGCGGCCCCCTCGGCCCAACAAAGCGCGCCTCGAGCGCTGGTATCGAGGACACTCGCAACAATCTGGTTGGCTTTGTCGTCATCGAAGCCGAAGATCATGCACAGGCCGCAGCGCTGTTTGCAGGCCATCCGCACTTCGCCATATTCCCTGGCGACGCGGTCGAGATCATGGAGTGCCTGCCTGTACCGACCCGCTAACAGGCTGGTGCACCTGTTACGCCATTGCGCTGTAGTCTGGCGTCTCTCCACACTCGAGCAGCGACTTGAGCCCTGATAGCACGAGCGGCCAGCCATCGCGCACCATGTCCCGCATGCGGCTACCGTCTGCAAACTCGTGATGGCGCACAGTGATTCGGGTGATGCCATCAGCAAGCTGCTCCAGCAGAAAGGTCACCCGTGATGGTGCTTCATCACACACATCCGGATTACGTGGAAACTGCCAGGTGTAGGACAGCTCGCGGGGACGATCGCTGACCAGAATCTCGCCCAGGCAACCCACGGCACCATCCGGCACGTAAAACTCGATGGGGTCGCCCACGCGAAACGTGCTCTGTACGCGCGTCTGGTGCCAGTAGCGCTCAGTCATCTCTGCCGTACACAGCGCATCCCACACGGCTTCGGCCGGCGCGTTGATGACGGTGACGTACACGTAGTCGGGCATGCTCATATGTTTTGCCTCCAGGTCGTCTTTCAATGCCGCCAGGGCTGCTGCCTTGGGGCGGGTGAAGCGGTCCATCCACCGGTTCTGCAGCTCGGCGAGGGGTACGGGGTTCAGATAGTGGTGTTTCTCCCGGCCGTGCCATTCCACAGCCACCAGACCTGCGTCCTCGAGCACCTGCAGATGTCTGGAAGCGGACTGTCTGCGCATGTGGAGGTCGCCGACGAGCTCGCCGAGCGTCGCCCCCTGGCGGGCGCTCAACCGATCGAGCAGTTGGCGCCGGGTGGGATCGGCAAGTGCGGTGAAGATATCGTCCATGCAGATCCCTTCGTTCGTGATATGCAGCCTATGAACTGCATATATTATGCAGGTTTAAAGCTGCATATCAACCATCGCTTCGTGCAGATCCTCGACCAGCAGCTGCAGATGCTGCTGATGCGTGCGATAGGACACCACCGCCACACGGATGACGAACCGGCCGCGCAGCATGGTGCCGGTGAGCATGACGCGATTGCCTGCGTTGACCGCCGCCAGAACCGCCCGTGTGCGGGCGTTGGCTGCCTCGATGTCGGGCGCGCGCAGGGCGAATGCCAGAATCGATAGCTCCGGCGGCGCCAGTACCTCTACCTCAGGCATTCGTTGCAGCTCTGCCGCAAGCCACCGAGCCAGATCCAGCTTCTCGTCGAGATAGGCGCGAAACACGCCGAAACCGTGCATCTTCAAGGGCAGCCAAACCCGCAGGCCGCGAAACGGCCGCGTCAACTCCGGCGACAGATCACTGAAATCAGGCACCGCCTCCTCCGCACTCGGAGGCGGCAGGTAGTCGGCAGTGGTGGCGTGTGCATGGCGCAGCGTCTGACGCTGCCGCACGAGCAAGGCACCGGTTCCATAGGGCAGAAAGAGCGTTTTGTGCGGGTCCAGGGCTACAGAATCCGCTAGTGACAAGCCGGCAAGCGCCAGGCGCCCCCGCTCGGTGAGCTGAAAGAAGCCGCCGTACGCGCCGTCTACATGAAACCAAAGGTCACATTCATCCGCGACTTCGGCCAACGCCGCCAGCGGGTCCACCGCTCCGGTATTGGTGGTTCCGGCGCTGGCTACAAGCAGGAAAGGGCGCAATCCGGCACGCAGGTCTTCGTTCACGGCGCTGCGCACCACTTCCGGTTGCAGGCGGAATGCGGCGTCGCTACCAAGCACACGCACGTTACCCGGAGGAATGCCCGCAAGCCTGGCCGCTTTGGCAACGCAGTGATGCGCCTGATCGGACGCGTAGATCACGCCACGCGCGAGATCGCCATCCAACCGTGCCTCGCGGGCCGCGACGATGGCACCCCAGTTGGCCAGTGATCCGCCCGAGGTGAGGTACCCTCCGCTCTCCGCGCCGAAACCCACGATCTCGCAAAACCAGCGCAGCACGTTGTTTTCGATCTGCACGTAGGCACCGGCGACGGCGCTCACGCCTACGTAGCGGTTCAGAGTATCCGCGATCAGATCGGCGACGGCGGCGTGGAAGATGCCACCGCCTGGCACATAACCCATGAACCCCGGCGACGTGGGATCGAGGCTGCGCGTTGCGTAGTCACCAAAAAGTTTGTCCAGAAGCGGGGCCAGCGGGCTGCCCGCTTCCGGCGGCGCTTCCACCATGCGCGCCAGGTACTCGGCATCCGCACGACTCGAGGTGTCCACCGGCCCATTGCCAACGGCGTCGATGGCCTGAGTGATGTGTGTCATCACCGCATCGACCATGGCCGACGCTTCCGCCGAGCTCAATTCCAGATCCTGCACTGCACGCCTCCACACGTCTCAGGCAGGCGAGGATACGGCCCGCCTCCGAAGTGCGCTACATTGCCCGCGCGCAACAGATGGGCTCAATCCTATGAAGAACACGGCAGTACGCCGCGCCACGACAGCAGATCTGGCATTTCTGCACGCCAACAATCTGGCCATGGCCGCCGAGACTGAAGATCGCGGTCTCGACCCTGACACCCTGCGCCGCGGCATCGCCTATCTGCTGGCGCATCCGGCGGAGGGCTTCTACCTGGTGGCAGAGCGGGAAGGCGCAGCCGCGGGCAGCCTGATGGTCACCTTCGAGTGGAGCGACTGGCGCAACGGCCGGTTCTGGTGGATTCAGAGCGTGTATGTGCCGCCAACATACCGCCGGCAGGGGGTATACCGCGCCATGCACGACGCCGTGCACGCCTTAGCACGCGAGGATGCGCAGCTTTGCGGTGTGCGCCTCTACGTGGAACGCGACAACGCGGTCGCGCAGCGCACCTACATCGAGATGGGTATGCACGAAACGCA
>JAUILW010001049.1 GCA_030432795.1 Gammaproteobacteria bacterium | reverse complement strand
CATGGACGTCAAGTGTTCGGTGCCTGGCGATCCACAGCCAAGCGTTTTCGCGCTGTCGTCGCGCCCGTCCGGCTATGACTGTGACTACGACGATGGAGTCATGCAGGTGGCCGGTCACAACGATATTTTCAACGACAACGTCTCTGGTGAGTTGGAACTGGAGCCGTTCGAGGAGGTGGATACCCTGCTCTCCCGGGTGCAGCTCGACTGGGACATCGGCGGTCGCATCACGCTGACGTCGGTGACCAGCTACTTCAGGCTGGAAGAAGAGGGCGGCAGCAGCTACGGCTACGACCTGAACGGTATCGGCAGCAATCACACGATCAACGAAACCGAATCATTTGCCCAGGAGTTTCGTTTGGCGGCTGAGCTGGGCGGCCGTGTGCGCTTCCTGGTGGGCGCGTTCTATCAGGACCGAGAGCTCCTCTTTGACACCGGCCAGGAAGCGGTGGGTGGTGCGAACATCGCGGCGGTGCTCGGCGCGCCCACGGCCAATCCCACCAATGGCTTCACGGACGACTGGCGCAAGGTGCACCGCACTGATGCCCGTACGCGTTCGGTGTTCGGCAGCGTCACCGTCGAGGCGACCGATCGGCTGGAGCTGACCGCCGGGGTGCGCTACTCGGAAGAAGAGCGCACTAACACCATAGAGCTCGAGAGCATTCACTATATTTTCGGGGTGCTCGGCCTGCCGTTCCTGAGTCCGGGTTTCAACTCCGGTGACATCACCTTCGACGATGACAACTTCTCCCCCGAGATCAGCGCGCTGTATCGACTGAACGACAACGTCAACCTGTTCGCCGCCTACAAGAGCGGCTACAAGTCCGGCGGCATCGACAACTCGGCGCTGCCCAGCGCTTCGCTTGCAGCGTCAGCCGCCACCGGTGACTTTTCAAGCCTCATCTTCGATACGGAGACAGGTGCAGGCTTCGAGGTGGGCGTGAAAGGCCGTTTCGCGGAAGGGTCCCTGCGGCTGGATGTCACAGCCTTCCGCTATCTCTACGAGGACCTGCAGGTGCAGAGCTTCAACGCGTCCACGATCCAGTTCAGCACCGCCAATGCGGGCGA
>JAUILW010001048.1 GCA_030432795.1 Gammaproteobacteria bacterium | reverse complement strand
AGCGCCACATACGACCAGGCGAGCACCACCTGCAGCCCATCCCCTACCCCCAGCAGTGCCGAGGCGATGACGAGCGCATAGAACACCGTGGGCTGCTCGTGCAAGTGATTGTAATTGTCTGCGACCCTGGCTACTTCCGGCGGCAACTCGAGTTTCGCGCCCGTGCGCGAGAGTTCGTCCACGTCGACCTGCGCCTTGCGCATGGCAGGAATGCGTGTGGCGTACATCCACAACCACATAACGAACGTCCAGCCAATCAGCGCAAGCACTGGGTAGAGCAGCTCGGTGGACATGATGGGTCTCCCTTGTTCAGTGCCAGACATCATGCATCATGGGTGGGACAGGCGTCACCGGTTACCCCAGGAAGGGGTTCAACCCATTATCCGGTTCTGTACTGCCCCGGCGTGCAGCCAAAGCGGGACTTGAACACCCGGGAGAAGTGCCCGGAGCTGGCAAAACCAACGCTATAAGCGATGCGCTCCACGCTGGTATCTGCGTATGCGCTATCGCGCAGCAGGCGGCTGGCAACTTCCAGCCGACGCCGCAGAACATACTGATGCAGGCTCTCGGGCTCGTCCTGGAAGAGCTTGTGCAGATATCGCACGGAGATACCTTGTGCCGCCGCAATGCGCTCGTTGCTCAATCCCGGGTCTGCGAGGCTGTTGTCCACAAAGCTACGAACGCGCCGCTTGATGGGATCTGCCGCTGTCTGCGACTCCGTGGCCGCATTGAGCATCACCGACGAGCTCAATGCCATTGCCATCAGATTGATCAGGCTGTCGCTGAGCTCCTCCGGGTGGCGGTCGAGCTCCTGCACCTCGCGCACCACAGAAAACAGAAACTGAGATACCACCGAGCCCAGCCCACCACGGCCGTCGATGGCAACCGCCGTGTAACGCTCGGCATCACTGAGATGCCGGTGCAGCACATGCTTGGGCATCTGCACCACGAGCTGATGAAAGCGTTCCTCAAAGTGCAGGCTGTAGGGCTGGGTGCTGTCGTACATGGCAAACATGCCCGGCATCAGCACCGCCTCCCGGCCGTTCTGACGCACCGCACCCCGACTTT
>JAUILW010001047.1 GCA_030432795.1 Gammaproteobacteria bacterium | reverse complement strand
GTGAGGCCCAGCGCCTGCGCTTTGGTCTGTCGATTGTTCACCGAGTCGATGGCTGCAAGTGCGGTCACCTTGAGCGGTTTGCCGTGCAGCAGACCCGAGGAAAGTGCGAGGAGCTTGAGCGTCAAGGCGCTGTCGTCGGTGGCGGGTGTCATCTGCCACACGCGATCGTGCTCACGCACCACGTCGGTGAGCAGCTTGTATTCCTGGTACGTCGCATACTGCGTGGGAATGCGTTTGTGCACGTGCGGCTGGTTGGCCAGAAAATGCAGCGGCAGGCCGTCGGTGGAAAGCCCGAGATAACCCTCCTGCAACGCTTCGTCGAGCAGCCCGCGCATACGTTCCAGCTCGTCTTTCGTCGGGTCGCGGGTGATGCTCGCCTCGAAGCCCATAACCTCGATGCGCAGCATGGAGTGCGGCACGAAGGCCGCGAGGCGCGGCGTCAGCGGCAGCTGGTCCAGGTGCTCGTAGTAGGCTTGCGGGGTGCGCCAGTCCGCCTTCTCAGCGGTCATGGCAAGGACATGCTTGGGGATGTTCTCCACCCGAGCAAAACAATCGACGATCGGATCCTGGCCATCTTTGCGCTGCGCGCCCCAGGCGAGACCGATGCTGCAGTTGCCGACAAGCGCTGCGGTGGTGCCGTGCCGCACCATCTCCGGCAAGCCCGGGTCGAGCTCTGCTTCGAGATCCTCGTGGGTGTGAATATCCACCAGCCCAGGCACGAGGAAAGTGCCGCTCACATCGTGCACCTGCTCAGCTGCCTCTTCGGGCAGGTTGTCGCCGCGGGCCGCGATACGGCCGCCTCGGATGGCGAGATCGATGACTTGCCCCGGACCGCCGGTGCCATCGAATACCTTCGCCCCCCGCAGAATGGTATCCCACTGCATAGCCACCCTCCCAAGGTGTCCAGTGGGCGAAGAATCGCTAAACGGCGCAGCCGTTACAAGTTGTGTTTTTGCCCGTCAGGCGCTATCCCGGCCACGGGCGACAATGCGCACGGAGCGCAACGCCGCAACCGCCAGAAGCGTCAAACCGATGAAGGCGATACCGCTGGCAATGAGTGCCGCGTGCAC
>JAUILW010001046.1 GCA_030432795.1 Gammaproteobacteria bacterium | reverse complement strand
GCCAGGTGAGCACGACCATGGCGATCATCGTGCAGTAGCCGAACAGGATATCGGTCTCGGAAAAGAACGGTGCATTGAGCACCAGGTGGTCGACGTTGACACGGAAGTAGACGAGCCCGGCGACGCCAAGCACGCTGGCGACCGCCGCGAACAGGGCGCGCACCGCCACTTTCAACCGGGGTTCGCCGGCGCGGAACTGGTTGTTGACCTCGATCAGCGCCAGTACGCCGGACATGGCCACCACGCCGAGGGCGAAGTGAATGTAGAAGTCCGGGCCATGGGACACCAGCCCGAACACGCTCAGCGAGATGTAACCGACCAGCACCACGCCAAGAGTCCACAGCACCACTTCGAGGAAGGTTGCCAGCAGATCGCGCGGGGCGGCCGCTTGGTTCGTTTCAACGGTCACCGGTCATGCTCCGGCCAGGGGTAAGGCAGGGTGACGGATCACCCTGCGAAAGATACCGTGCAGGACGGCGAACAGGGAACGTCGCGTGGACCCGGCCGGCAGTCCCGCCACCGTGCGGTGGCGGGACGGGCGTCCGCATGCGCAGACATCGACGAGGGTGGGTCAGCGAACGACTACTCCGGGTAGGTCACCGGGGCAAAGTCGTTGCGCGCCTCCCACATGCCGAGTTCCTGGTAGGCGCGGATGGCGCCGGGATGAGCATTCTCCTCGCTGAGCCCGGCCACCATGGAGGTCTTCGACCACCACTTCCAGAAGCCCTGGCCGGACTGCTTCAGTGCCGGGCCATGCTCGACCACGTTCTTCACCAGTTCGTAGGCAACCTCCTCGGGGAAGTCCGGGTGCACTGCCTCGTAGGCGCGCGACGCACCGGCGAGGAATGGTTCGGACTGGTTGGGCAGGGTGCCGGCGGGCACGGTGACCGAGACCATGGAGATGCCATGCACCTCGGCGACCTTGTCGATGGCCTCCTGGCTCATACCGAGGTAGTGCATGGGCTTGCCGGAGGCCTCGATCTTGCTGGTCAGGTCAGCGGTCCACCAGACGTCGCCGTCGACGTTGGTGACCAGCGCCAGCAGCGCGGCATCGGTATTGCCGTCGATCAGCT
>JAUILW010001045.1 GCA_030432795.1 Gammaproteobacteria bacterium | reverse complement strand
GCGATGATCTCGGCCAGGTGCTCGCGCATGGCCCCGCCGCCCGGCATCGCCGTGGTGAGTGTGGCAAGCACGGCGTTCGCCAGATCAATAATCTCGTCGCGTGCGTTGGTGTTGTGGCTCATGCCGTTCTCCGTTCGTCGGTGCCAAGCATCACCCGCAGGACTTCGTAGGCCACCTGCGGCACGATCGCGTTGCCCGCGCCCTGGAGCTTCTGGCGCCGCCCTGCCTCCTCCGCGACAACGCGGGGCAGGTCGGCCTCCCACTCGCCGCTGGCCCACATCAGGCGGATGGCATCGGGGTCGTTCCATCCAGCGGGTCCGGCGGCAGGTCGTCGCACCAGTCCGGCGGAAACCCCATCAGCGCCAGCGTCCAGCGACCGTGGAGCTTGGCCTTCTCGCCCTCCCGGTTCACCTGATGAGTCAGGTGAACCGACTGTCCCTCGACGTAGGCGTTCAGCGGTAAGGAGTTGCGTTTGTGCTGACTCGGCCCACCATTGTTCTTCGCGTCCTGCGACGTCGGTGTCGGCAGCGAGAATCCAGACGCGATCACGCCGGTGGAGGGCGTTGACGGCACAAGCCGGTATAACCACCGCCCCGCAGGTGTAGCCGTCCGCTTCCAGTTCAGCCAGAACAGCGTCGAGTCCCATGTTGATGTGCCCAGCAACGTTCTCAGCGAGCATCCAACGGGGCCGGACAAGGTTGAGTACCCGGCGCATCTCCGGCCAGAGATGGCGGTCATCCGCCGCGCCCAATCGCTTCCCGGCGTGTGAGAACGGCTGGCAGGGGTAGCCCCCGGTGAGGAGGTCGATGCGTCCGAATCGTCCCAGAGCGTCGCCTGTAAGGGTGCGGATGTCGTCATGGATGGGCACTCCCGGGAAGTTCTTGGCAAGCACACGCTGTGGGTATTCTTCGATCTCGCAGAATCCCACCGTTTCCCCACCCAACCACCGCACGGCCAACGCGAAGCCTCCAATGCCGCTGAACAGGTCCAAGTGCCGTACCGTCATGCGGTGGTCCTCCGTTCGTCGTACTCGCGCCACTCCCAGTGGTCCGCGAAATCCCCGCACGACAGCGC
>JAUILW010000239.1 GCA_030432795.1 Gammaproteobacteria bacterium | reverse complement strand
GCAGAAGCCTCACAGGCTTCCGGCAGACCCAAACCCGCTACTCTACCGGTTTTGCGGCCAATGTCCTATGCCGGCTCTGGCTCCGGCGGCGGAAACATGAGCGCTGCCAGCGCCTCGGGTAACGGCGGCCGCCGAAGCAGGAAGTACAGACACGCGAGCAACAGCAGGTTCACCCCACCCACTACACCGGCAAACCAGATGGGTAACGTCATCTGCGCTGATACCTCCGGGGAGGTTGGTTCAACGACCGTTGCCGCATCGACTACCACCGGTGTGGGCGCTGGCGGTGGCTCCTCCACATCCGCCAGCGGCTGCGGTTCCGGAATCGCCTTGCCCTTTTCATCGAACACGTACACCGTCTCTTCCTGCAAAGGTAGAGCAATAGATACGGGCGAAGTCTTAAGGGAAAAATCTTTTTGATTCAGATAGTTGCCGAGGAAATTAAACCCCACCTCCACCTTTCCGCGCTTGCCCGGCAGGCGAATGCCCCACTGGCCGGCGGGGTAGGCCTGGGCTGGCATCAAGCGTTTTGCACCCGGTAACTGGCGAACCTGCGCGGCCACGGTGAGGTTGGAGTAATCCACCGAAGCATCGGTCAGTTCCGCCCACACCGCCACTTCCTCGCCGTCCGGCACCACGCGAATACGCACCGGATTGGCGAGATCGAACGGCACCAGGGCTTCCCGGGCAAAGGTGCGCCCCTGCAGCGACAGACGCAACACATACGGCCCCGCGCGAACTACATCGGCCAGGTGTGCCCGGAACACACCGCCGCCTGCGTACTCCACATAAAGATCCTCCGAACCGCGCTCTCCGTCGAGCACCGCTGCGGGTGTGAGGGCCTGCAGAAACGTCTCTTCGACGATGGCAGCACCACCGCTGAACAGCATGAAGTCCACCTGGTTCATCTCGCCGGGAAAGAGCGTTGCGGGCACATCGGTGGCGCGAATCAGCACGTCGCTGAACGCCAGAATGCCGCCATCGAGATCGCCCTCAAAGGTCCAACGTCCAGGCTTTGGCCGCTCGAGCGTGAGAAGATCAAAACCGCGGGCATCATGCCAGCGAACCTCGACACCGGGCGTGGCGCGCGCGTGCCGGTCACCCGCGGGATCGATGAGGGTTAAGCCCCGGTCATCGCCGGCTCGGTAAATCGTCAGCTCTTCAAGGCCGGCCTCCACGAGGAACGACTGGCCTTTGACGGGCAGGTACACAGGCCGCGCGGTACGGTTGAGCACGCGCTGAACGTGCGTTGCCAGCTGCTCCCCGGAACGGGCGTGCAGGAAGTGGCCGCCGGTAGCCTGAGAAAGCTGCCGCAACAGGCTCGCGTCCGCATTGTCGGACAGTACCAGGCTGTGCACCCGGTAGCCCGCTTCCGCGAGCTTCGGCAACGTAGAGTCCAGAAAGTGTGCTCGCGCCTCGACATTGCGCGCTTCCTGCTCGGAAACGTCAATGCGCCCATCCGACAGCAGGACGATGTGGCGTGTGTACTCTGAGTCCTGAGCCACGTCCCACGTTGCCGCCTCGATGGCAGCCGGCAGGTTGGAGCGCTGACCGCGGCTCTCGAGCGCCCGGGTGTGAATTGAAGCCAGTCGCTTCCAGAAGAGATCGGTGGGTCCATGCTCCACCACCGGCACTGCGGCGTTGGCGAACACCCAGATGCCGCCCAGGCCGTCATCAGGCAAGGCCCGCACCAGCAGCGATATCGCATCCGAGCGCAGATTTTGCGGGTCGTAGCTGCGCATGCTGCCCGAAACATCGAGCAGCACCCGCACGTCAGCTCGCGCGGTGTCTACCGGTGCAGCAAGCGCTCCCGCAGAGGCGGCAGCAGCCGTAGTAGCCCAGAATAGGTATGCGAGCGCATAGGTGCGCATAACCAGCTCGTGCGGTTGTACTCACCCTGAAGGCTAGCAGCCCCTCACCAATGCGAAAGTGCGGCAGTGCTGAGGCCGCGCCGATCAGGCGTCAGCGCCACTGCCCTGAGCCACCCTGCGGCGACGCCGCAGGGCCAGCAAACCGGCCACGCCACCGCCCACCGCCAGCGCCACCACCAAGCCTGCCAGCAGCAACCGCAGGGATACCGTCGGGCTGCCGCTCGGCTGGAACAGGCCTTCGAACAGCGCCACCACGAAAGCAGGCGCCCAGACGCCTTCGGCACCCGGGTGCGGCGCCGGCACCAACAGCAGGGCTGCCAGCAAAGCCAGCGCCGGCCACAGCAGGACGCCGCGCACCGAGTGGCGCAGCAGCAGGCCTACGGCTGCCAGACAGAGCACGCCGCTGCCGGCAATGATTACCCAGGCAAGCTCGTAATCGCTCACGTCGCAGACTCCGGCTCGATCCAGCGCACGATGTGCTCCTCGAGATCCTCTTCGGGCACGTTGTCCTCCGATATCACCCGGCCGAGCACCGATATACCGGCCTCCACCACGGTCTCGCGGCGTCCGGACACCAGTGGATGCCACCAGGACAAAGGTTCGCCCCGAGCCACTTTTCGATACGCACAGGTTTCCGGCAGCCAGTCGAACTGCGTTGCCGCAGCGGCATCGAACGGCACGCAGTCGGGTACCAGCCGGTGGCGATCCGGATACACCGTACAACGCGCGGCTTTGAGATCCAGATAACGACACACCACCGAGGTGTAGAACACCTCCGCGGTGTCCTCGTCTTCGAGTTTCACCATGCAGCAGCGGGCGCAGCCGTCGCACAGCGCTTCCCACTGGTCGTCATCCAGATCGGCCAGGCGCGCATTCTCCCACCAGCTCATAGCAGATCCGGAGGCGGTAGCTGCAGGTAGAATCCTTCGTCTGCCAGGCGCTGGCATAACGTCTGGTAATCCACCCGCTGCAGGCTGCTTTCCGGGGAGAGTGTGAACGTGAACGACAGACTCGGCTCGCCAAAGTGCTCGAGCAAAGCTTCCGGGACCCGCTCCAGAGCATCCGCCTCGGCCACCAACAGGTAGGTACCAAGCCGACGGGCGCTGCGGTAAACGCTCACCTCCACTGATCCACCTCCACTAGTCCTGCTCCGCCAGCAATGCACCATAGGCTTCACCCACCACCGGCAGGCGCCAGCCGCGATGCCGCGCATCGAGGGATCGGTGCCGGCGAAAATGCCGGTACAGCGCCTCGAGATCGCGTTTTCGGGCGACCAGCTCGGGCGCCAGACGCAACCGATCCGATGCTGCGACACCCGTTTCGCGTAGCCGCTTGAGTACCTTGCCTTCCGCCTGCGTGAGCGGCTTCTCTACCGGTTCCACGGGCTGCTGGGCCTGCGCATGCACTTGCGCGATCTCCTCCGCGTAACGCCGCGCGATGGGCGCTGGTAATGCATCGGCGACCCCCTCCACGTCAAGGTACCGCTGCCGCGCCAGGCTGAAAAGATGTTCATCCCACACCAGCCGCCGTCGGGGCAGATCGCGCTGCATGGCCGTGCGTTCGCGCCAATCGCACAGCGCCTGCAAGCGTGCCAGCTCATCCTCAGCGAGCTGCCAGGCGCGGCTGATGCCATGGTAGTAACGCGCAGGATCTGGCAGTTCGTACGCCGCGCGTTCCGTCATGTCTTCTTCGAACCAGCTCCAACGGCCGAGATCTTCCAACGAGGCTCGTATCTGCGCATAGATTTCAGCCAGATAACGCACATCGTCCGCGGCATAGCGCATCTGCCCTTCGCTGAGCGGCCGGCGCAACCAGTTTGAGCGGGTTTGTGACGACGACAACTGCACACCGCACATCTGCTCCACCAGATCACCGTGGCTGATGGAATACCGGTCCGACAGATACGCGTAGGCAAACTGGGTGTCGATGAGCCCCCGCGGCACCGCGCCGAGATGGTGACGCAGCAACTCCAGGTCTTCGGAGCAGGCATGCATGACCTTGGTCACCCGCGGATCTTCGAGCATCTCGACGAAACTGCCAAAGTCTTCGATGGCCAACGGGTCGATCAGCCAGATCTGCCCATCGCTCTCGAGTTGGTAAAGGCCGGCGATAGGAAAGAACGTGTTGGTGCGCTGAAACTCGGTATCGAGCGCCACCACCGCCCCGCAGGCATCGACGACATCCGCGAGTCCCGCATCGGTGTCCACCCAGATCACGTCTTTTGTCATCAGGCGAGCTGCCGCCTGCCCTGCAGGGCGTGCAGGATGGTCCCTCCATCTGCGTACTCGAGTTCGCCGCCCACGGGCATGCCCTGGGCGATGCGCGACACCGACGCAACATGGTCGCCAACGAGCTCGCGAATGTAGTGGGCTGTGGCCTCACCTTCGACGGTGGCGTTGGTGGCCACGATCACTTCACGCGTTTCATCGAGCCGCACCCGAGCCAGCAACCGCTCCAACTTGAGTTCCGCCGGGCCGATCCCGTCGATGGGCGACAGGCGCCCGTGCAGCACGAAGTACTGCCCGGTGTAGCCACCGGCCTGCTCGATGGCAAAGATGTCGGCGGGAGACTCCACCACACACACCACCGAAACATCCCTGCGCGCATCCGCACAGATGCCGCAAATCTGCGCTTCGGTGAGGTTGCGGCAGCGGTCACACTCGCGGATGCCCTGCACCGCCGCCATCAGATCCTCCGATAGTCTCGCCGCTCCCTCGCGGTGACGCTGCAGCAACGCCAGCGCCATGCGCTGTGCGCTCTTGGGCCCGACGCCGGGCAGGACCTGCAGCGACTGAATCAGCCGATCGAGGAGAGGCGAAGCGCTCATCAGAATTTCATCTTGCCGAAAAGGTCGCCGAGATTGCCGAGATCAAGGCCGCCAGGCAAGCCAAAGCCGCCGGCCGCAGCGGCCATTTTCTCCTGCTGGGCTTCGTTCGCCCGGCGCACCGCGTCGTTGCTTGCAGCGGCGATGAGGTCCTCGATGATGCCTTTGTCTTCACGCAGCAGCGCATCGTCGAGCTGCACGTCCACCACCTCACAGCGGCCGTTCATCACCACGCGTACCAGACCGGCACCCGCTTCGCCGGTGACCCTGAGGTTGGCGATCTCGGCTTGCGCCTCCTGCATGCGCGCCTGCATTTTCTCCTGCATCTCCTGCGCCTGCTTCATCAGCCCGCTGAGATCTTTGATGCTCACGTTGCTCTCCCGTTGATTGATCTGTCAGCCGTCGAGGGGCTGCACCCGTTGCACCGTGCCGCCAAAGTCGCGCAGCAGTGCCTGCACGGTTGCGTCTTCCTGAATGGCCCGCTCAGCCTCCTGCTGTCGCTCCTCCTGCAGCCGCGCCAGGCGCTGCGCTGGGGTCTCATACGCCGGCGTGCCGACCTGCAGATCGATGCGCAGGTCGCGGCCGGTCACATCGACCAGCGCCCGCTCCATGGCGCGCACCTGGGTTTCGTTGAGCAGGGTGTCGTGGCGATGGTCAAGGACCACGCGCAGCACATCGCCATCCATCGCTTCCATTGCCGAGTGCTCCAGCAGCATGCGCGCGACACCCTGCACCGGCGCCTGTGCTACCCAGGCATACCAGTCAGCCAACCGTTCCGGCGCAGGTGTAGGCGCTGAAGCGGCTGGTGTTGGTGGCGCCAGGGAGACTGGCGCCGCTTGGTGGTCCACATCGGTGCCTGCCTCCGGCGCCGCCTGCTGACCGCCACCGGCACGGGGCACACTGCTGCCTGGCTCCGGTGCGAAGGCCAGCATCCGCAGCAACGCCATTTCCATGCCGGCCCGCGGGTCCGGGCTGATCACCAGATCCCGATGCCCCATGAGCGCGATCTGATAGTTCAGATGCAACGCTTCGGTGCTGAAACCGCCCGCGGCGTTTGCACCCTGCAC
>JAUILW010001044.1 GCA_030432795.1 Gammaproteobacteria bacterium | reverse complement strand
AGCACCATGTGGCCTGTTCGCCCATCGATGCTGCGCATTGCGTGCGCAACCTCCAGGTCGAACACGTTGTTGCGCGCAGATAGGCCGCGCATGTCGGTGGTACCCTGACCCCTTGCCCACGCCGGCAAGTGGGTGGCCAGCAGAACGGCGGCGGATCGTTGCAGAAAGGTACGGCGGTTGTTCATGGGTACTGTATACCCCTATGTAGTATATTTTTCAACCCGTGTGCGATGTGATCCCCCATCGCGGTGCTTGATTTTTTTCCGGCGCAGGTAGCTACTACGCCACCTTCCACTTGCCGTGCGCCGCCCGGAGGGCGGAGCCGATGCCACCGCTTGCGCCCACCACCTCGGTCATTGCCGCTTACTTCGCGCTGATGTACTTCATCCAGACGCTGGTCGACCCCAGCTCCGGCATCATGGCACAGCCCCTGCGAGTGGCGTTGAAGGAATGGCGACTCTCGCCGGCGGAGATCGGCTTGTTCATGGGCGCGGTCGGCCTGCCCTGGGCACTCAAGCCGGTGCTGGGGATCTTCTCGGACTTCGTTCCGTTGTTCGGCTCCAGACGGCGGAATTACCTTCTCCTGGCGGCTGTCGCATCATGTGTTGGGTGCCTTGTTCTGGCCGTCGCGCCGGTTCAGGCTTCGCTGCCGCTGCTGTTCCTGCTGGTACTGCCAGCATTGGGAGTGGCCTTTGGCGACGTGCTCATCGACGCTCTGATGGTTACCGAAGGACAGGTGCGCAAACGTACCGGGCTGTTTCAATCGGTGCAATGGACCGCGGCCTACGCTGGTTTGCTGCTCACCGGCTTCCTGGGCGGCTGGATCAGTGAGATCGGCGCGCTGGTGTGGGCATTCGGGATCGCTGCGTTTCTCTGGGCCGTTGCACTGTCAGCAACGCTTGCGGTCGTGCGCCGTGAGCCGGCGGTGACGCTGGACGGCAGCAGGCTTCGGGTGGCGCTGCGAGAGGTGTGGTCCTCGCCCAGCCTCAAGCCTGTGGCGCTCATCCTCTTTTTGTGGAACTTCAATCCGCTGTGGACCTCGGTCATCTACCTGCATCTGACGGAGACGCGCGGCT
>JAUILW010001043.1 GCA_030432795.1 Gammaproteobacteria bacterium | reverse complement strand
GTGCAGGGCGTGGTAATCCAGCGGTGGCTTATCGACGTTGGTAAGCGACAACTCCAGGGCTCCGTGTCGCCCCGTATGCGCCTCGGCCGCCCGCAGGAGGTGCAGATGCCCATCGTGCATGGGGTTGAACGAGCCGGGCACGAGTAGGCCGCCGTCATGACTGCCCATGCATACAGCTGACGTGGTGCCGAGCGCCAATGGTGGCCAATCCGGATGAGCGGTCGCTGTACGCGTGTTTTCAGGCGGCGTGGCGCCGTGCACAACTGCCGCCAGGGTCCACAAGTGATCCACAAGCTGTGACTCTTCTTCGGTCCGGCTGCCGCTGAGGTGCACCTCCAAATGGTGAGAGGCGTCGGCGGTCTGCAGGGCGAGGTGTGCGCGATGCGCACCGCGCTTCTCGCGGTCGGTGGCGAGGCTTGCCGTGCATGCCAGGCCGTAAGGTCGCTCAGGTTCGAAGTGCAAAGCACGAGCGAAAGCGGCCATGGCGAGCGCCGCGGCGGTGGACGCCGAGCACGCTTGCGCAGGTTTTGCGCCGAGCAGCTCCTCCAGGGCCTGGGCGGCATAAGGCACCCGCGCTTCAAGCACCGAGCGGGACGCCCCGGGTGTGCCCAGCAGCTCGCTCAGGAAGCCGCTGCCACCGCCGGTGACATAGCTTACGCCGAGGTAGCCGCTGGCGTGGAACCGCTCGGCGCGTGCGCTCATTCCAGGAAGTCTTCTACCAGAGCCGTGAATTCATCGAGCTGATCGTGGTGCACCCAGTGACCCGCCTTGCCGATGTTCACGGCTCTTGGGGTGGTGGAGGTGAAGTAGGCGATCCGACCGTCTTTCGTCGGGTCGCTTGCCCAGGATTCAGTGCCGCGCACGAGAAGCGTCGGACAGGTAATGCGACCGTAGAGCTTCTGCTGCTCCTCGAATGGCAGCTGATTCGGCGAGAAAGAACGCACGTAGTTGTCGAACTTCCAGCTGAAGGTGCCGTCTTCGTTCTGGTTGCTGCCGTGGATGGTGAGGTGTCGCGCCTGCGCCTCTTTGAGGTGCGGATTCTCCGCCTGCATGCGCTCGTAGGCTTCTTCGAGGCT
>JAUILW010000238.1 GCA_030432795.1 Gammaproteobacteria bacterium | reverse complement strand
GATAAAAAGACGGGCACAACACCGCTGCGTGCGCAACGCTGCCACACACACCACAGCCCACACAGCTTTCGTCCACGTGCGCAACCGGCTTGCCGCGCAACGGATCAGCAGAAGGGCGAATGGTCAGAGACGGGCAGCCCGACAGGCGGATGCACGAGTGATCCCCCGTGCAGGTGCTCTCATCCACACCAAACCGCTCCGTCACCACCCGCCGGCCCTCGGCGCGGTCACGGGCGAGGAGCGGACGCACGCGCCGCTGCCGGTTGAGCTGGCACTCGCCCTCGGCAATGATCACTTTCGGCCCCCGATACCGCGTCGTCAGCGCTTCGCGCAGCGCCGCCATGGTGCCTTTCATGTCGTAGGTGTGCACGCGCCGTATCCAGTCGATGCCCACGCCGCGCACGGCCCGTTCGATGGGCTGTTGGACGCCGCGGTGCGCCACCTCGCCTCGCGACGAAGGGATGTCCTGGCCGCCGGTGGCCGCTGCATAACCATTGTCGACGATGATCGTGACCCCATCGGTCTGATTGAAAGCGGCGTTGGAGATGCCGCTGGTCAGGCCGTTGTGCCAGAAGCCGCCATCACCCATGAGCGAGATGGCGCGGCGCTCGCCGTCGCCCGGCAGGGCGGCACTCGAAGCGCCGCCGAGGCCGTATCCCATAATGCTGGCGCCCATGTGAAACGGCGCCAGCGTGGCGAACGAGTTGCAGCCGATGTCGGCGCTCACGTGCTGCGGGCCGAGCTCACGCTCCACCAGCTTCATGGACGCGAACAGCGGCCGCTCCGGGCAGCCGGTGCACAGTCCTGATGGGCGCACGGGCAAGGGTTGTTCGAGCGGCAGCTCCTTCAGCGGCACGAACTCCTGCACGGGGCCGCTTCCTAGAAACGCCTTCACACCGTGTTGAATCACTCCGGTTGTGTACTCACCGGCCATGGGCAGCACGTCTTTGCCCTGCACGCGCGCGTCGATGTCCGCCTGGCGCAGAATCTGATTCACAGCCTGCTCGATAAACTCAGGCTGCCCCTCCTCGACGATGAGGATGCGTTCCTTGTCGCGCGCAAAGCGCTCGATCTCGTCAGGCACCAGCGGGTAGGTGACGTTGAGCACGTAGATCGGCACCTCGCTGTTGCCGAAGTAGTCGCCGGCGCCCTGCACGGCCAGCGCCCGGCTGAGCGCGTTGTACAGGCCGCCCTGCACGATGATGCCGATATCCTCACGCTTGCCCGGCAGCACCTCGTTGAGCCGGTTGTCCCGCACGTAGGCCACCGCTTTTGGCCAGCGTTCTTTGACCTTGATCTGTTCCTGCTGAAATGTGGATGGCGGCAGGATGATGCGACCCGCATCCCGCTCAGGGGAGGCCAATGCATCGCGCGCGGTGAACGGCGCCGGCACGTTGTCCTGCGTAGGGTAGGAACCGTACATGTGGCAGGCGCGGATGCGCATCATCAGCATCACCGGCGTGTTGCTCGCCTCCGACAGTTCAAACCCCTCACGCACCATGTTCACCATGTGCGCCTGATCCGGCCGCGGATCGAGCAGCCAGATCTGCGACTTCATGGCAAAGGCGTGGGTGCGCTCCTGCATGATGCTCGCACCCTCGCCATAGTCCTCGCCGAGGATGATCAGAGCGCCACCTTTGACGCCCGCCGAGGCGAGGTTGGACAACGCATCGGACGCGACATTGGTGCCGACGGTGGATTTCCAGGTAACCGCGCCGCGCATGGGATAGTTGATGGAAGCGGCGAGCATGGCAGCGGCGGTAGCCTCGCTGGCGCTCGACTCGAAGCGGATACCAAGCTCATCGAGCAGTGGCTGCGCGTCGGCGAACACGTCCATCAGGTGCGATACCGGCGCGCCCTGGTAGCCGCCGATGTACGACACGCCGCACTCCAGCAGCGCCTTGGTGACGGCGAGGATGTTCTCACCCTGGAACATCTCGTTGCCACCGAGCCGAAGCTGGCGCACCTGACTGACGAACGACCGCTCGGCCATCGGCTCGTTTCCCTTCCCACAATCGAATCCGTGCTTCCAATTGAAGGATAAATCACGTGAAATATCAACTAATGAGCAAGACCAAGAAGCGCGCCGACCCCACCCACGACGAGTTCAAGCTGGAACACTCGCCGTTTTACCGTCTCGCGCAGGTGGAAGGGATCTACCAGCAGCGCATGCAGCAGTCGCTGAAAGCGGTGGGCACCGACCTGCCGCGCTGGCGGGTGTTGATGATCCTGCACGAGAAGAGCCCGAGCACCGTGTCGGAAATTGCCGAGCGCGCGGTAATGAAGCTCTCGACCATGACCCGCGTGGCGCAGCGCCTGGCTACCGATGGGTTGGTGACGCTGGCACAGAACGCCGACGATGCACGCCGCACGGACGTGCACATCACCACCGAGGGCGAAGCCGCGGTCGCCACCATCCGCGCCGCCGCGAGCCGCATCTACCGCCAGGCCACCAGCGATTTCACGGACGCCGAGGTGGCAACCCTCAACGCACTGCTGGCCCGGCTCAGCGCCGCTTTGCGCTAGTGGGCTATGATGTGCCGATGAACACGCGCACCTCCGGCCACACCTACATCGAGCAGATCACCAAGTACTACGAGGGCTGCAACACGCAGGACTTCGATCTGATGTGCTCGACGTTCACGCCGCACGTCGTGCACTACTTTGTCGATCACGAACCGGTACGTGGCGCCGAGGCGCTGGCCAACTACTGGTGCAAGGTCGCGCCGCGCACGAAGGCCAACTGGCAGCTCGACCACGCACTCGTGCAGGAGCCCGAAGCGGTGATCGAGTGGAGCATGCGCTGGACCACACCGCGCGATGAGGTACAGGTGCTGCGCGGCACGGAGTGGTACATCTTCGAAGGCACGCAGATCAGCGAAATCCGCTCCTACCACAACAACGTTTTTCTCCAGAGCCCTCGCAACAGAGCCCTTTGGGGCTTCGACTATGCCGGGCGCAATTATCGGGTGGAGTAATCCGGTCAGACCCCGACTGGTTAGCCGGACGCTTCGCGATACACTGGGGGGCTTCGGGTAAGGGGAAATCAGAAGATGCACAAGCTCAACAACCTGCTGCCGCCACAGGCACTCGGCTTCGATCCGCAGCAGCTGGCAGAACGCTACCGCAAGGAGCGCGACAGGCGCGTGCGCGCCGATGCGGAGGCGCAGTTCGTCCAGATCGACAACGACTCACCGTACGCCGACAAGTACCTCGCCGACGACCCGTACAGCGAGCCCGTCGCGCGTGATCCCATCGAAGACGAGCGCGAGGTGATCATCATCGGCGGCGGCTGGGTCGGCATGATGACCGCAGCGCGGCTGCATCAGGCCGGCGTGAAGGATGTGCGCATCGTCGAAAGCGGCGCCGACTTCGGCGGCACCTGGTACTGGAACCGTTACCCGGGCGCGCAGTGCGACATCGAGTCGTACAGCTACCTGCCGCTGCTGGAAGAGACCGGCTACATGCCAAAGCTGCGCTTCTCCTACGCACCGGAGATCTACGAGCACGCTCAGCGTATCGGCCAGCACTTTGGCCTCTACGAAAACGCCGTGTTTCAAACCTGGGTGACGGAGCTGCGCTGGCTGGCCGATGAAGATCGATGGCTGATGTCCACCAATCGCGGCGACCGAATGAAGGCGCGCTTCGTCTGCCTCGGCACCGGCCCCGCCAACCGCCCACGTTTGCCCGGCATTCCGGGCGTGGATAGCTTTAAAGGGCACACCTTTCATACCTGCCGCTGGGATTACGACTACACCGGCGGCGGCCCGGACGGCAATCTCAGCAAGCTCGCCGACAAGAAGGTCGCCATCATCGGCACCGGCGCCACAGCCGTTCAGTGCGTACCTTTCCTCGGCGAAAGTGCTGAGCAGCTCTACGTGTTCCAACGCACGCCATCGTCGGTGGATGCGCGCAACAACTCAGCCACCGATCCCGATTGGGCCGCGGGCCTGGAGCCCGGATGGCAGGCGGCACGCCAGAAGCGTTTCGGCGACGCTCTGCTCGGCAACCGCATCGACCCGGAGTTCGAGGACGACGGCTGGACCCGGATGATGCGCAACCTGCGATCGCTGGCCGGGCAGATCGGCGGGCCGAGCCCCGATCTGATGCCCGAGCTTGCGCAGCTTGCAGACTTCCAGACCATGGAGCAGATCCGCAGCCGCGTAGACGCGGCGGTGCAGGACCCGGCAACCGCCGAGACGCTCAAGGCGTACTACAACCAGTTCTGCAAACGGCCGACGTTCAACGACGACTACCTCGCCACCTTCAACCGGCCCAATGTCGAGCTGGTGGATGTGAGCGCAACCCAGGGCGTGGAGCGCATCACCGAGAAAGGCGTGGTGGCGGGCGGTCGCGAGTTCGACGTGGACTGCATCATCTACGCCAGCGGCTTTGAGATCACCAGCAGCTACGAGCGGCGCATCGGCATCCCCGTGTACGGCGTAGATGGTCAATCCATCTACGATCACTGGAGCGACGGCATGCGCACCATGCACGGGCTGATGGTCAGCGGCTTCCCCAATCTATTTGTTTGCGGTGGCTTGTTCGTCTTCCAGCTCGGTGCAAACTACGCCTATGGCGTGGATGTGCAGGCGGAGCATGTCGCCTACACCGTTGCCGAGCTGACGAAACGTCAGGTGCGGGTCGCGGACGTCTCCCCGGAAGCGGAGCAGGCATGGATCGATGATCAGCTCGAAGAGACCGGCATGCAGGCGCAGCTCTTCCTCGGCGGCTCTCCAGACAGTTGCACGCCCGGCTACTACAACCAGGAAGGAACGCAAACCCGTTACCGCGACGTGCGGCTGGAATCCTACAGCAAGGGCCTCGGCGCTTACCGCAAGGTGCTACGCGACTGGCGGGCGGCCGGCAAGCTCGAGGGTTTAAACCTCACCGGGTCCTGAGCTGTCAGACCAGGCCGGTGACGAGCGTACCGCTGGAGTCCAAGCCAGCGGCAGCACAACCCTTGCGCCACTGCTCGAGCACGGAGCGCGCATCCACCACGCCCAGCACGCGGCCTTCGCTGTCGATATCGATGTTCGCGCCGTGAATGGCAAACCACACGTCGGTTTCTTCGGTGTTGTCTTGGGGCACCACCAGCGTGTGGATGGAGTGCGCCGGCTCGTAGAGGTACGAGCCCGCCGTATTGCGCGTTTCCGGGTACTCCTCGTAGTACCAGCAGCCTGATCGCGTTACCGCATACACCGGCCCTGTATGGTAGTGGGTTGCCACCTTTCGTCCGGCAGGCCAGCGTACGTTGAGCACCCACAGACCCTGGTTGAGGTCGATGTGCAGCACCTGCAGCTTCGTGCCATCTTCGCCTTCGAGCCAGGGCAGATCGGCAACATTGATGTGTACGGTGGTGTCGGCGCCGGAAGCAGGGATGCGGAATCCGCTGGGGCTCTCGGCTGCGTTCAGAGGGCTGGCTTCGCTCATGCTGGATCGTTGTCACTGGCTGCAAGGAGTGGGCATTATAACGAGCCTGCGCGCAAACCACGTTGATGGAGGCTCTATGAAGGACTTTTCCGGGAAGATCGCCGTGATCACCGGCGGCGGAACCGGCATGGGCAGAGCCCTTGCGCGGCAACTGGTGGCAGAAGGTTGCGATGTGGCCATGTGCGACGTATCCAGCAGCAACCTTACAGAAAGCGCCGCCGTCTGCGAGGCAGAAGCTGCGCAAGGGGTACGCCTCACCACGTTCGTGTGCGATGTGGCGAACGAGGAGCAGATGCAAGCTTTCGCAAGCCACGTGGCCGACACCTTCGATACGCAACA
>JAUILW010001042.1 GCA_030432795.1 Gammaproteobacteria bacterium | reverse complement strand
GGTATGGCGATTGGCCTAGCCACCGGTGTGCTGTGGGGCGGTTTGCCCATCGGCGCCACTGAGGAGGCCAAGCGACACGCGCGAATCGCGTATCGTCAGCTGCCCGAGGACTCCGCGGTTCTCTATGCCATGGGCATGATCTCTTTCGTTACCGGCGAGAGCCTGGAAACCACACTCGGCTACCTGCGGGACGCCGCCAGCCTCGAACCGAGCAACCCTATGTATCAAGCCATCCTTGGGTACCTGCTCGCACACCAGGGTGACACGGACGAGGGGCTCAAGCGTTGTCACTACGCGATGCGGCTCTCGCCCAGGGACTCGCGCGAGCCGTTTCTGTGCTACATGCTCGGCAGCGCGCATATCGCGGCCCGGGAGTACGAACAAGCTGTGCAGGTCATGCGGCGCAGCGCCCGGTTTTCGGAGGTGGATTTCGTGTGGCTGATGCTGGCCTACGCCTACGAGCACCTGGGTGACCGACGCGAGCTGTATGCCTGCCTGAAGCGCGTAGCCAACGGCGGCCGGGTGGCGCTCATGCAGTGGAGCATGAAGAACAACCTCTGGCTCGGGCACACGCTGGAGGAAAAGGCTGGCATGCTGGAGCTGCTGGCCGAGCTCGAGCGACCCTAGATTTTTCCGGCAGCCTTTAGCTTTCCGAACAGCCAGCCGAGCGCACGCAGGCGCGCCTCTGCCGGGTCGACCAGTACGAGCTGTCGCAACTGTTCGAACTCCTGCGGCATCGATACCGGCTCGCGAATGGTAACAGGGGGATCTTGCGGCGAGTATGCAGCACGCACGGCCTCCGCACCCATCAGGCCCGTGCGCACCGCGCCTTCCATCGACGTCACATCGGTGGCGTTTTTTACATAGTCGGAAGCAAAAAACAGGTTTTCCGACGGCGTCGTAGTTTCCGGCCGGTATTTCCAGGTCCCCACGTCGTTGACGAACAGCGGGACGTCGACGTTGATGTGCGGCACGCAGAAGTCTACCCGCTGCGGAATCTCCGGAATGTGCTTGCCGATCTCGTGGTACATCTTGCGCACGAAGCCACTGCCGTCGAGCCCCTGAAAGTCCACCGAAC
>JAUILW010001041.1 GCA_030432795.1 Gammaproteobacteria bacterium | reverse complement strand
TGGACCCGAGCGTGGATGCCGGCAGCGACGTGCTGACCTTTTCCGCCAACCACGGCCTGGAAACCGGCGACGAGGTGGTCGCCACGGGCATCAGCGACCCGTCGCAGACCAACCTGCGCAACGGTGCTGCCTACTACGTCATCAAGCTGTCCGACAACACCATCTCGCTGGCCGAGTCGCGCAAGGATGCCGCCATCGATACCACGCCGCTGGACATCGTCGACACCGGCTCGGCGTTGGCGGCGTTGCAGCTCTCGCGCTACGACTACGACGAGAACGCCTTCACCGCCAGCCTGCTGATTCCCGGCAGCCAGCCGATCAACGGCGCGCAGTCGGTTCAGGATTCCTACGATGCCGATGGCAACGGCGGTCCGTTCGGCAGCATGGACGAGTACGATCCGGACTTCGTCTTTACCTACTCGCAGGGCGAGAAGGATGCCTACGTCGCCGCCAATACCTTCAGCCAGGAGGCGCTGGAGAACCCGGTGTCGCCCGGCCTGATGAAGGCGCTGTACCCGCATGCCGAATTCAGCAATGCGACGGTCAACTCCGACAGCACCGAGTTTGCCAACATCACCGCCCACGAAATCACCATCGTTGCCGGCACCAAACCCGACGGCAATGACTACGTGAATGGCGAGGTCGGCAACATCGGCAGCGTTTCCGGCATCATCACCATCAACAACCCGCTCGACTTCGAGGCGATCCCCGACGAGGGCAAGATCGCCATGGCCAATGCCGCGCCGGATGACCTGGTGGGCGTGCACTACAAGATCTACCAGTACACCGGTGGCGGGGCCAGCGGCGTCGACCTGGAAGGCGAGACCTTCTCCGGCGGCAACTGGACGGAGATCACCACCGACTACGTCACCGGTACCGACTCCAGCGCCGTGGTCAACCAGACCATCCTCGCTGGCCAGACCGTGCTGGTGCAACTCGATACGCAGAGTTACGGCCTCTACCAGGCGCAGGGCAATCTCGGCACGATCAACATCGCCAACAAGGCGGTGTACGAGAATGCCAACTGGGTGCGCATCACCGACGATGGTGGCCAGCGCGCCGACCATGCCACCGACGA
>JAUILW010000237.1 GCA_030432795.1 Gammaproteobacteria bacterium | reverse complement strand
CGCCGTTACCCGAGGCGCTGGCAGCGCTCATGTTTCCGCCGCCGGAGCCAGAGCCGGCATAGGACATTGGCCGCAAAACCGGTAGAGTAGCGGGTTTGGGTCTGCCGGAAGCCTGTGAGGCTTCTGCAGGTCTTTATCGAGAGCCAGGCCTGTATGAGGGCCATTGAGGGGGTTGGGCGTAAAGCATGATTTTCGACAGTACAGACACTTATATCTCCACCGACGAGCTGAGCATGGCGGTGGATGCAGCGGTCAAGCTTCAGCGGCCTTTGCTGGTCAAAGGCGAGCCGGGCACGGGAAAGACCATGCTGGCAGAAGAGGTGGCAAAGTCCCTGGGCCTGCGGCTCATTCAGTGGCACATCAAATCCACCACCAAGGCGGTTAACGGCCTTTACGAGTACGACGCGGTATCCCGGCTTCGTGACTCCCAGCTTGGTGACGAGCGCGTCAAGGACATCAGCAACTACATCAAAAAAGGCAAGTTGTGGGAGGCCTTCGAGTCAGACGAGCGCGTGGTGCTGCTCATCGATGAGATCGACAAGGCTGACATCGAGTTTCCGAACGACCTGCTTCAGGAAATCGACAAGATGGAGTTCTTCGTCTACGAGCTGGGTCAAACCATCTCCGCGAAGCAGCGTCCTGTGGTCATCATTACTTCCAATAACGAAAAGGAATTGCCCGATGCATTCCTGCGGCGATGCTTTTTCCACTACATCAACTTCCCCGACCGGGAGACGATGCAGGAAATCGTCAGCGTGCACTATCCGGGCATCAAGCAGGATCTCGTCAAAGAGGCGATGGATATTTTCTTCGACGTGCGCAAGGTGCCCGGTCTGAAGAAGAAGCCGTCAACCTCTGAACTCATCGACTGGCTGAAGTTGCTCATGGCCGACGACATTCCCGATGAGATCCTGACCAACCGCGACCCCAGCAAGGCCATCCCGCCGCTGTACGGTGCGCTGGTCAAGAACGAGCAGGACGTGCATCTGCTTGAACGTCTGGCATTCATGAACCGCCGCGACAGCCGGGGCTGATCGCGGCAAACGCCCTCGACGAGGTATCACGGTGCTCATCAACTTTTTCCTGACGCTGCGCAAGTACAAGGTGCCGGTCACGATCCGTGAGCTCATGGATCTGATCGAAGCGCTGAAAGTACGCGTGGTGTACGCCAACGTAGACGACTTCTACCTTCTCAGCCGCACCTGCATGTGCAAGGACGAGAAGCACTACGACAAGTTCGACCGTGCCTTCAGCGCCTACTTCAAGGGCCTGGAGGATCTGCATGGGCTGCTCGAGAGCCTGATTCCGGACGAGTGGCTGCGCCATGAGTTTGAAAAATCCTTAAGCCCTGAGGAGCTTGCCCAAATCGAATCGCTCGGTGGGCTCGAAAAGCTCATCGAGGCCTTCAAAGAAGCCAAGGAAGAAGCCGAACGCAAAGAGGCTGAAAAGGGTAAAGAAGGCAAGGAAGGCGAAGAGGGCGAGGGAGACCAGCCCGGTAAGAAAGGCCCCAACGGCCCCGGTAAAGGTAAGAAGAAAAAAGCTAAGAAGGCCTGGGACCAGCGCCAGTACAAGAACCTGGACGACTCCGTGGAACTTGGCACCCGCAATATCAAGATGGCGCTGCGGCGCTTGCGCAAGTTCGCCCGTACCGGCAAGGACGAAGAGCTGGATATGGATGGCACCATCCGTTCCACCGCGCACAATGGCGGTATGCTCGACATCCGTATGCGTCCGGAGCGGAAGAACACCGTGAAGGTGTTGCTGTTTCTGGATATCGGCGGCTCCATGGATGCGCACGTCAAGGTTTGCGAAGAGCTCTTCTCGGCGACGCGCACCGAATTCAAACACCTGGAATTTTTCTACTTTCACAATTTCATCTATGAAAGCGTGTGGAAGGACAACCGTCGACGGATGGCGGAACGGATGCCGACGTTCGAGGTGCTCAACAAGTACGCACACGACTACAAGGTGGTCTTCGTCGGTGATGCCACCATGGCGCCCTACGAGATTACCCATGCCGGTGGCAGCGTCGAGCACTGGAACGAGGAGCCGGGCGCAGCCTGGATGGAGCGGTTCATGCGGACCTACGACAAGGTCGTTTGGATCAACCCCACGCCGCAGGAAACCTGGGAGTATTCCACTTCGGTGGGCATGACGCAGGAGCTCGTTGGCGGGCAGATGTTCCCGTTGACGATCCGCGGCCTGGAAGAGGGAATGGGCGCGCTGTCGAAGTAGCGTGCTGGCACGAGAAAACCGGGCCCGCTGCGTACAGCTCAATCGCAACGGGCCCGGTGTTCGTGCTGCCGGATGGACGACTCCGGCAGCAGAGACACTCTAACCGCTAATGTGCCTCGGCTTGTAAGAGCACATGCAGAATTAGGTAAACGTTTCGTAGGGGCGACCCGTGCCGTTGGATGCGAACCTCTCTGATAGACGCGCCGCCCGGATCGCAGGCTTTGACCTGACCCCCGCAGCCGGCCTGCCGGTCAGCGATCATGCGGATGAAATCGCCTCCCTCCTGAAAGCGCACCAGGTTGTCATCGTCGCGGGTGAAACCGGCTCGGGCAAAACCACGCAGATTCCAAAGATCTGCATGGCGGCGGGCTTTGGCGTGCAGGGCGCGATCGCCCACACGCAGCCACGGCGCCTCGCTGCGCGCTCTGTGGCGGCCAGAATCAGCGAAGAGGTCGGCACACCGTTGGGCGATGGTGTCGGCTACGCAGTGCGGTTTGATGACAAAGTGGCCGACGACACCGTGGTAAAGCTGGTCACCGACGGCCTGCTGCTCACCGAAGTGCGGCACGACCGTGCGTTATCGCGTTATGAAGTGGTCATCGTCGATGAGGCACATGAGCGCAGCCTGAACATCGACTTCCTGCTCGGGGTTCTCCGCCGACTGGTGTCGCAACGTCGGGACCTGCGGGTCGTGGTGACGAGCGCCACGATCGATGTGGAACGATTCTCAGCCTATTTCGGCGGTGCGCCGGTGCTGTCGGTCAGCGGCCGGAGTTATCCGGTGGATATGCGCTACCTGGCGCCGGAAACGCTAGATGGAGCAGTGGACCCGGAAGCGCTGCTCGTGGACGCGGTGGGTGAGGTGCTCGCTCTGCCTGCGGGAGCAGCGCGGGACATTCTCGTGTTTCAAAGCGGCGAGCGGGAGATTTTCGATAGCGCCCGGGCGCTTCGCGAGCGGTATGGCGCGCAGCTCGACATTCTGCCTCTCTACGCGCGGCTGCGGGCGGCTGATCAGGCGCAGATATTCCGGCCGGGTAAGCGCCGGCGCGTGGTGCTCGCTACCAACGTGGCGGAGACCTCGCTCACGGTTCCAAACATCGGTTTCGTCATCGATCCGGGCTATGCGCGCATCAACCGATACAGCTACCGCTCGAAGCTGGAACGGCTGCCGGTAGAGGCGATCAGTCAGGCCAGCGCCAACCAGCGCGCCGGGCGCTGCGGCCGTGTGGCTCCAGGGATATGTCTACGCCTGTACACCAAGGCGGACTTCGAGTCGCGGCCGGAGTTTTCGGACCCTGAGATCCGGCGGGTAAACCTCGCCTCCGTGGTGCTCACCATGCGGGCCTATGGCCTTGGCGACATTCAACGGTTCGGATTCATTGAGCCGCCGGATCCACGGGCAGTGAAGGATGCGGTGCGGCTGCTGGAGGAACTCGGCGCACTACGGGAGAACCGGCTGACGAACATCGGCCGGGCCATGTCGCGATTGCCAGTGGATCCGCGCCTGGCACGCATGCTGGTGGCCGCGTCCAGCGGCAATGCGCTTGCTGAGTTGCTCATCGTCACGTCGGCGCTGGCGGTGCAGGATCCTCGCGAACGGCCGTTTGATGCTCGTGGTGCGGCCGATGCGAAACATGAGCGGTTCATAGATGAAGAGAGCGACTTCGGCACGCTGCTGAACCTCTGGGGGTGGCTCGGCAATCTGCACGAGACCGCCAGTCGCAGCGGCGAGCGCAAAGCCATCGTCAGCCACTTTCTCAACCCCTCACGGGTGCGCGAGTGGCGGGCGCTGCACCGACAACTGCTCCTGGCGGTGAAACAGTTGGGATGGCGGATCAACCAGGTACCGGCAAGCCGCGACGAGGTGCACCGCGCGGTGCTTGCGGGCAGCCTGTCGTTGATCGGCTTGCACGACGAGAAAGGTGTGTACCTCGGCGCCCGCGGCACGAAGTTCCGCATATTTCCCGGCTCCGCGTTGCACGGACGCACGCCGAAGTGGGTGGCTGCGGCGGACATCGCCGAGACCGCGAGGGTGTATGCCCGCACGGTGTGCGAGGTACAGCCCGGCTGGATCGAGTCCCATGCAGGCCACCTGCTGAAACGCCAGCACGCCGAGCCACATTGGAGTGCTACCACCGGCCAGGCCAAGGCCTACGAACGGGTGACGCTGTATGGGTTGCCGCTGGTGGAACGGCGCCCGGTGCAGCTTGCCAGGTTGGACCCGGCGGCGGCGCGGGCGCTGTTCGTGCGTGACGGATTCATCGGCGGCAGGTTGCCGAAGAAGACGCTCGCTCAGGTGCCGCTCGTCGCTGACAACCTGCAGGCCATCGCCCGAGTGCGATCCCTTGAGGAGCGTGGACGCCGTCGCGACCTGATGATCTCCGAGGAAGAGTTGCACGCCTTCGTTGAAGAACGCCTGCCGTCCGATGTGCTGGATGCTGCAACCCTATTGCGCTGGTGGCGCGGCGCAAACGATGCGGCCAAAGCGGCGCTTCGTTTTACTGATCAGGTACTGCTTCGTCAGCAGTCCGTCGGTCTTGGGGAGGATGCCTACCCGTCGCAGCTCAAGCTTGGTGGTGTCAGTCTCGACCTGAAGTATCGCTTTGCGCCGGGCGCCCCAGACGACGGCGTCAACCTGCAGGTGCCGGTGGGCATGCTGCAGGGCCTGGCGCCGGAAGCGCTGGAGTGGATGGTGCCCGGGCTTCTGCCGCAGGTGGTAGAGGGGTGGTTGCGCACGCTGCCGAAGCAGCGCCGCCGGCAGATCGCGCCGATTGCCGATCGAGTGCCTGAGATCGTCGCCCACCTGTTGCGTGCGGGAAGATACCGCACCGGGCGTTTCGCTACAGCGCTTGCCGAAGCCCTGACGGCAGTCTGTGACATGGCCCCTGAGCCGGGCGAGTGGCATCCGGAGCGGCTGGATGATGTGCTGCGCATGAACGTACAGGTGCTCGGCCGCAAGCGTCGGGTGATCGACTCCGGGCGGGATCTGCTGGAACTGCAGGACCGGCACAGAGCGGAGGCGTCTGCATCGGAGGTGGATCTCAGGCAGCCGGTGGAGCAGGGGATCGAGCATTTTCCGGACCGGTTGGATGCGCAGAAGACCCTCGGCACAGCCAAAGCGCCGGTGCTGGTGTATCCGGCGCTACGCGACGCTGGCGACTCTGTGGACCTGGTTTACGCGGACACCGAGCACAATGCGATGACGCTCAACCGCGCGGGCTTTGCGCGCATGGCGTTGCAGCATCTGGGTAGCGCCTGCCGCTATTTCCGCCGTGAGATCGACCGAAACAAGACCCTGGGGCTGCACTTTGCTTCTCTGGGCGATGCTGCGACGCTCAGAGATGGGCTGCTCTGTTACGTCGCTTGGGTGTGTTACTTCCATGGGCGCACCCTGCCGCGCAGCCGCGAAGCCTTCGAAGCGCGTATGCAGGAACGGCGACAAGCACTGGCGAGTGTGTTCGAGGCATGTGTGGACGCCTTCGCGCAAGCGCTGGCGGCGAGATTCGCCCTGGTCACCGCGCTCGATGGCGCGGCGTCGCCGGTGTTT